>NZ_JBGJZU010000014.1:0-97950 GCF_041354475.1 Microcoleus sp. | reverse complement strand
TGGAGTTTCCGCAGGTGTCGGAGTCGGAATCGGAGTTGGAGTTTCCGCAGGAGTTGGAGTCGGAATCGGAGTTGGAGTTTCCGCAGGAGTTGGAGTTGGAATCGGAGTTGGAGTTTCCGCAGGTGTGGGAGTTGGAATTGGAGTCGGAGTTTCCGCAGGAGTTGGAGTCGGAATTGGAGTCGGAGTTTCCGCAGGTGTCGGAGTTGGAATCGGAGTTGGAGTTTCCGCAGGTGTCGGAGTTGGAATTGGAGTCGGAGTTTCCGCAGGTGTCGGAGTTGGAATCGGAGTTGGAGTTTCCGCAGGTGTCGGAGTTGGAATCGGAGTCGGAGTTTCCGCAGGTGTGGGAGTTGGAATTGGAGTCGGAGTTGGAATTGGAGTCGGAGTTGGAATTGGAGTCGGAGTTGGAATTGGAGTCGGAGTTGGAATTGGTGTCGTATCTACAATAGTCAAAACAGCCGTAGAAAGATCCCCCAAATCAGCCCCATTAGTAGGAGAAATTAATCTTAAATTAACAGTTTCATTTCCTTCTACTAAGGTGTCATCAATAATTTCAATAGTGAAAGATTTACTGGTTTCGCCGATCGCAAAATTCAAAGTACCCGATGTTGCGGTATAATCGCTGCCAGCATTCGCCGAGCCATTACTTGTGTTATAATCGATACTAGCTACTGCATTTGTCTCATCAGTGCGAGTCACAGTAATTGTCGCAAAATTACCGTTTTCATTAACTGTATAATCGGCTTGACTAAAGTTAAATGTACCTGTATTATTGACGTTGATATTGAAAGTTTGATTGGGCGAAGTATCCACGCCACTGTTATCAATACCGCCACTGTCTTTGAGATTTATAGTAATCGTAGCACTACCAGTTTTACCAGGGGCGGGCGTAAACGTTAGTTGTCCTAAAGAGTCGATCGCAGGTGCTACACTAAATAAACCTGTATTGTCATTCCCCACCACTTGAAAGTTGAGGCTTTGTCCCGACTCGTTGGCTGGCCCTGCGGAAATCGCTGTAGCCCATCCAGTAACGCTTTGCGGGCCTGCGTTGCGGTTGAGAGTGCGATCGAACCCTTTGACAAACGAGGGTGCGTCGTTAACTGGATTAACAGTAATTGTAGATGTTATCGCATTAGTGCTAAACGGTGTTTTTCCCCCAGTGACAGAAACATTGACACCCGTTGTACCGCTAGCAATTCCGTTACTTCCATCCCACGCGCGAAAGGTGATTTTTGGCTCGCTACCAGACGTAGTATAATAATCTGGGTTGGGTAAAAAACGCACTTTCCCAGGTGTTTGCACCGAAACCCTTGTCAGGTTAATGTTAGCTTGGGCTGAAGTAGTATCGTCTCCTAGAAATATAAAATTAGGAGTTTCGTAAGGATCGATCGGACCGCTAAATGCAGTATAATCTCGCAGTGGTCCGGTTAGGATTACCTCGCTATCATTATAAAGAAAGTAATTTGCACCTTGCACTTTCAGAGTATAATTAGTAGCCAAATTAGTGTTGTAAGCAACATTTTCCGCAGCCACCAATAAGCTATTAGTTTGCCCCCCTGGATTAGGAGTAATGCCGTATCCCAGGGCAAAAATATTCCCAGAAGTTGCAGATAGCTGTTGAAAACCGATTTCTATTGCTTTGCGATCGCTTGCTACCGCTATAATACTAAAACCAGCTCGATTGGGATTAGTGCGCGATTCGGAAAGAATTTGCAGATTAAAAGATATACTAAAGCCCGAATTGCGATCGAGGATCGGAAACGAAGGATTTAAAGGATTGTTGCTATACCCCGCATAAATATTATTAGCAGCAGTGCTATTTAAATTAACTCCATTCCCGCTAAATATTTCCGAAGCAATAACCCCAGGAGTCGCAGCATTTAAATTAGTAAAATTCAGCCAACCTTGCTCGCTGGGAGTGTTACCAAGTAAGCCATTATAAACAACATTCGCTCCTAAAACAGTTGCTGAATTTTCAGAAACATTACCAAAATTTGTCCAAGTATTTCCACTATTATTCGAGAATTGCCAATTGCCGTTAATATTTTCAACTCCCGTAACGGCGACTCCTAACATATCCTGATTAGCATCACTACCCAACTCCGCAAGATAGCCACCAAAGCTAAATCCTGTGTTAGCTGAGTTAGTTATATCTTCGTTAATCTGGAATGAGGGATTAACAGTAGGATTTGCCAAATTTGGAGCGCTATTTGCCTGGGGATTGCGGAGGCTGTTAATATAAATAGTGTTAATTCCACCATTGGGCAAACCGAGGGAACCGGGGCTGTTGACAGCATAATTTATAGTTTTATTGACTCCGCCCACAGCACTGGAAAACTCGACAATGCCACCGTTGTTGGGTGCTGCAATTTGCACCTTAGCTGCATTGCCAAATTCTCCGTGGGTTCCTGATGTCCTCCAGGCGATGGAATCTACTGTATTGGTTGTATTGAGAGGGGTAGTATTATCAACATATACAACATCGGAAGCAGCTAAATCGCCATCAAAATTTCCGACTGGTAGTAACTTGGTCAAAAATCCACCTTCGGCACTCAATGTAATATTCCAATCATTATTTGTGCCAAGCGGTAGAGGATTGTAAACAATCTCTTGATTAGCCGGAGGGCCACCAATAGCAAGTATTGTTCCTGCTTTAAAAACAGGCGCAATACTTGCCATATTAGTAAATCTGTAAGCTGAATATTTAGCTGTTGTGGGAACAGTTGAATCCCCCACAAAATAGCTCTGAAGCTGAGTTACAGTTAAATCTTCTGTCAGCAATAACTCTATATACTCGTTACCTGTAATGTCTCCTGTAGCCCTGCGGAATTCGTTGATAATTATCTGTCCCATATAGATGCACCTAAATTTCAAATAAAAACGATGTTTTATCTGTCAAGCACTGCCGCCCTAGGACTGGCAATACCAACTTTTTATGAGGCTGCATAGAATTCGATCCCCCCTAGCCCCCCTTAAGAAGGGGGGGACCGGAAGCTTCTTGAAGTCCCCCTTTTTTCCCCCTTGGGGGGGGTGGGGGATGCGATGGGGATCGAGATATGTGCAACGACCCATTAAATTGGTACAACCTAAATTGATTTTGGTCTCAATAGTTTACGTAAAACTACTGAAACATAATACCAAATTAGTATTAAATATGATAAATTATAATAGTTGTACGGAGGAGATATGTCAAGCACAATTTTAAATAATTGACAGGACTTATATCAAAGGCGGTAGCATCGGCCTGCATTCATCTCTCTTATCTCCCTCTGTGTCCTCTGCGTTCTCTGTGGTAAAAAGAATTCCGGTAGCATCGGAAACGATAGGACTAAAAAACGCAGATAATTGGGCTTTATCTGCGTTTATTGGGGGTTATTTGGGTTTTAAGTAAGGGGCGATCGATTTACTTAAATTACGGTAAAGTCCAGGGGTCCGATCGCCCTTGGTTGCACTCCATTCAGTACAGCCAACACTTCGCCAGTATTGGCAATCGTGATGAAAGTTGCATTGTTTTGTGGAATGAAACTGAGTCGATCGACCGTCAAACCTCTAGTTAAAATCAGCACATCCTCACCTGGGATAAAATCAGTAATAAAATCGCTGCCTTGTCCGGGGGGTCAACAAAAAGCGATCGCCACATCATCGCCGCTACCCCCGAAAATGAGATCGTTGCCGCCATCGCCGTTGCTTGGGCGTGTAATTGAAGCTGCCATCGGATTTCAGGGCGATCGCCCCGTTAGTCGGGCCTGTGACTAAACTAGCACTCAGCGGGTCGCTATTGGCGTCGGTGTCGTTGCTTAAGACGGATGGAAGTCCGTTGAGAACTTTATCGTGCAGGGTAGTATAGGTGTCAGGATTTGCCACCGGGAAGTTATTAACCGAGATGTTGCCGAGAGTAAAAGTGGCACTTGCTTGATCCGTGTCGTCGCCGAAAAATAAAAAGCTTGGCTGTCTGTAGGGATTGAAGGGTAAAGCTGGCTGGCTGGTTGTTGGATTAAATGCCGTATAGTTCCGCAGCGGCTGATTCGTCAGGCTTGGTATTGCTACACCACCGGCAAACAAGGTGTAAGTGCTGCCTTGAACTACCAGTTTGTAGTCGGTAGCAGTGCTGATGTTAAGATTCGCATTTACCCCGCGAGTGAACAGGGGATTATCTTGCTGAGCAAAAATGCCTCCGTTGGCGCCTAGGTTACGCTTGGTGAAACCCAGTTCAATACCTGTTTGAGCGTCGCTGCTAATCGCGATGATGCTGAAACCGGCGCGATCGTCAGTCACTATTACTGTTTTCCGCCGTCACTGCAACGTTGAAAGACACGCTATAGCCGTTGGTGCGGCTGAGGGCGGGGAAAGTTGGACTGACTAGAGTAAATGTTCCTGGCGCAGGAGTAGGAGTGTATCGGTAGTTGGTATAGCCTGCATAGCCTGTATTATCATTCGCGGCGGTAACGCTAGCATAATGCCCGTGTTGGGCGAGTACGCACCAGTAGGTAGAAGACCACCGAAGCCTGGAAGAGGTACTTGTCCGTAAGCTAATTGAGTACCCGCTGCTGTCCCGATTCCTGGTGTTGTTGCTGGTGGTGAATAGTTTGTGCCGTCGTAGAGGGTTCGGGGGAAGGCAAATTGATAAGCGGTTCTGGTGGCTGGGTCGATCGCCATTCCAGCAACAATCCTTCCCGTTGTATAATCTAGTTCCCAGTTTCCGCCCTTAGCTGCGCTGCCTACAGGCGTACTAGAAGCCGCAATTTTTGCCTTGGTTAACAGACTGATTTGCTGCACGAAGTTAGCGCCTTTCTCGCCCGCAGCTACCTCGCACCCGTACAGCAAAATCTCTGCACTCTCTGCCAGCGATCGCCCCCAATACTGCAATTGCTTAGCATAGGTTTTTAAGTTTGTCAAATTAAGAGCGATCGCGCCTAGCTGCAAACTACTAGGGCTACCGTGGGAAATGATATGAATGCTTTTAATATTGCTGCGATTCCGCAACACTTCGGCGATTTGTGATACTCCATCCCTCGTCGCATCGAGGGTAATTACTTCTGTCCCCGGTTCGATACCGTCGCGGAGAGTTTTGCTGTCGGCAACGGCGGAGTCTATAAATGCGATCGAAGTGGAGACTAAACCCATATACTCGGACATAATACACCTGAAGATAGATGAAGATAAGGAAATTTAAGGTGTGTCCAACCTAGCAACTCAGTCGAGCAATGTCATTAGTAAAATTTAGATATCGAGTCTCGATCGAGTTTTTGAGAATTAAACAGAATGTTCTTGCAGCCAAGTCAGCAAATCTGAAATACTCGTAAAATCCAACATTGCTTCTCCTAAATTCTCCAATTCCTCAAGATTTAACTCGCGGATGCGCGTTTGAATATCCGGTGAAATTTCACCAACTAACCGCATCATTTGACGAACTATCAATGCTGCTTTTCCTTGCTGAATGCCTTGTTCAATGCCTTGCTGCATGCCTTGCTCAATGCCTTGCTGAATGCCTAGATCTATCGCACCTTGTTGATCTTGAATCCAAAACTCTTGATTTTGCAATTCATCTAATTCTTTCTGATTCATATTCGTGTCATTTGCAATTTGAAAAGCCCTTTCAATTTCAGGCACTGTACTCATGGTTTCAGGAACCGTTTCTAGGTTGCTAGTGTTTTTGAGAAAATAAATCCACTTATCTGTCAGCGTTACCAATTCCGACAATTCTTTATTAAATTTCGGCAACTCGATGAAAACCAACTCAATCTCGCTGTCAGGATAATCAAACAGCCGCTGCGTCTCTTTGAAAGCAAACCGCGAAATTACTTCAGATTGACCTGGAAACATTTCAAAATCGGTGATGTTCAAAGCGATAACTTGTCTCAGTCTATAATAACGATCGCCTCGATTTAATTGCAGTGCATAAGTTTTGGCAGCATTGTACAAAACTCGCTTGCCAAATGCAGGCACGTTCAAAACTTGCATTTCGATAATTACAATTCTGCCATCATTGATAGTAGCTTTGACATCTAAGTAAGTATCTTTGCGACCAAAAATTTGAGCAGATAAATAAGGATCGATGATTTCTAAATCTTCGATAACAGATTCGCCGGCATACAGCATAGCGTTCAAAAAACTAATCAAAATTTCTCGGCTTTCGTTAGAACCGAAAATCTTCTTGAAGGCAAAGTCTATTTTGGGATTAATAAATCTCATAGTTCTGAGTCACAAATGTTTTGTTTACAATTATAAACTGCCACACTTAAAATTGACTGCCTAACAGTTCTTCAGCAACCAATCCTTTTTGAATTGCGAGTACAGCAGCTTGAGTGCGATCGCGCACTTCCAACTTTTGCAAAATCGCATGAACGTGAACCCGCACCGTCCCTGGCGCAATGTACAATATTTGAGCAATTTCCTGATTGCTTTTCCCCCCCGCCACTAAAGCTAAAATTTCCTGTTCTCGCTTCGTCAGTGGATTTTCCAAAACTTCCGATTTAGGGCTATTTTTAACAGGTTCAGGATTAGCAAAAACCGCCCTAATTTCCGCAGTGGCGGCCCGATCCCACCAGGAAGCACCCGCCGCTACCGAGCGAATTGCCAACACCAAAGTTTCCGCCGCAATTCCCTTGAGACAATAGCCCTGAGCCCCCGCTGCAATCAATCTTTCAATTAATGATTTTTGAGAATGAGATGTTAAAATTAAAACTGGAATTGCAGGATGCCGCTGTTTAATTTGGCGACAAGCTTCAATGCCACCAATTCCCGGCAAACCGACATCGAGAACCACCACATCCGGTAAGTGTTCCTGAGTCAATTCTACCGCTGTTTCGCCATCTTCGGCTTCCGCAATTACTTGCAAGCAATTTTCTTGATGCAATCGGGTTTGCAGCCCCAACCGAAACAGTTCGTCATCTTCAACTAAGAGAATTCGCAAGGGATAAGCTGGTTTCATTTCTCTGGGATTGCAGGGAGTCGGAATCCAAATAAAGCACCGTGAGGCAATTTATTTTCTGCCCAAATTATACCATCATGGGCGTCAATAATTTGGCGAGATAAGTATAACCCCAATCCCGATCCTTTAGCTTGCCGATCGCCATTTCCTTGATAAAAACGATCGAACAAGTGCGGCAGTTCCTCTGCTGTAATTCCCAACCCGCTATCAATAACTTTCACGATATGATAACTTGAATAAAATTCCATCACCACTTCTACTTTACCACCACGAGGGGAATGGTTGATCCCATTGGTCAATAAATTCACAAAAACGCGCTGAAGTTGCACTGCATCGCCTTTTACCCACAAAGAGCGACGAAAATCTGATTCTCCGTAACTAATATTAATGTAAACTCGACGCGCCGCCGATAAATCGATGAGAGTGGCAATTACTTCTTCTGCTAAAGTTACTAAATTTACGGGAGCAAGCTGTAGTTTTAAACCTTCAGTATCGTTGCGGTAAACATCCAGCATGGTTTCTACTAATTGTAAAGTCATTTTGTGCGATCGCGTCATGGTTTCCAAAACTTTTTGCTGAGTAGAAGTCACATCGCCAAATTTGGCCTGTTTAAAAGCTTTGATAGTCTCGATCGCGCCCAGCATCGGCGTTTTTAAATCATGACTCAAAGTAGACACAAAATCTTCTCGGATGCTAGCTAATTGTTGCTGAGACTGCAATTGCGCTTTGGTAAGGGCGATCGCTTCTTCGTACTGCTGATTGCGATCGCTCAAATAGCCAGTAACCCCCAAAGCCATGACAGCGATCGCCCTATTTGCTACAGTTGCTAGGGCGATCCTTTCTCCATAAGGAAGAACCAAATTTAACAGAGTCAATAGCGCTGCTACCAGGGTAATTTGCAACTTACCCAACCGACTCAGGCGCGAGTTTGCCATTAAAATCGGTCCAGTATACAAATATCCAAATAAATATTCCGAAGGCGTGCTCAATTCTAGTGCTACCACAATGGCAAATAAAGTAGCGATCGACCATCTGCCCCGCCAATATTTCTCTCCCAGAGCCAAGTCTTCCTTGATTTTAAAGATTTTTTTTAACATCATTAATTCATCCATATTTTATCTATATATTTCATTTGTTTTGACGCAAATAGCCCGCGTTTAGATCCAAAATATATCTCTAAGTATAGTTACTTGAAAAAATCTAAACATTGGTCTACCACTAAAACATATAGCAGTTATACATAATTGGTAAACAGCAACTTATACCTGGGGGTTGATTATCAACCACCCTAACTTCAAGTATATTGATTGTTAAAAGTAGACTGCACTTTTAAGAAAGTATTGACTCCCTTATGATTGAAGGATTAATTCAAATCGCCTTAACGCTAATCATAGTAGTAGCGATCGCCCCGGTTTTTGGCAATTACATGGCACGAGTATACATGGGAGAAGCAACCATCCTCGATCGCGCCGCTAAACCCCTAGAACAAATCATCTATCAAGCTGGCAATATTCGCTCGGCAGATTCAATGACAGGTTGGCAATATGCGCGATCGATATTCTACAGCAATATCGCCATGGGCATATTTGTTTTCCTCATTTTCATGCTTCAAGGATTTCTCCCTTTAAATCCTACCGGCTTAGGTACACCAACCTGGGATACCGCCCTGCACACAACTATTTCATTCCTCACCAATACCGACCAACAGCATTACTCCGGCGAGACAACATTTACTTACCTATCCCAGTTAACTCTAGGCTTTTTAATGTTCACGTCAGCCGCCACCGGTTTAGCAGTAGGCATTGCCTTTATTCGAGGATTAACAGGTAGAGCTCTAGGCAATTTTTACATCGATTTAATTCAATCTATCACCCGCATCCTGCTACCAATTTCTTTAATCCTTGGCTTGCTTCTACTAATTAATGGCGTACCAGAAACCCTAGCAAGTCCAGCAGTTGCCACCACCTTAGAAGGCAGCACCCAAGTAATAGCCCGTGGCCCGGTTGCTCACTTTGAAAGCATCAAACAACTAGGAGAAAACGGCGGCGGATTCTTTGCCATTAACTCGGCTCACCCCTATGAAAATCCCAACCCTTTTACTAACCTGCTGGAAACCATAGCCATGGTTTCAATTCCGGCAGCGCTCATTCATACTTACGGGATATTTGCCAATAATAAAAAACAAGGCTGGCTAATTTTTTGGATGGTTTTTAGCATCTACGTTTTCTTGATTGGCATTGCAGCAGTCGGCGAATTCCAAGGCAATCCTCTCATCAACAAATTACTAGGCTCAGTGCAGCCAAATTTAGAAGGAAAAGAAATTAGATTTGGCTGGGCCCAAACCGCCCTTTGGGCAGTGACTACAACAGGCACAATGTGCGGTGCTGTCAACGGAATGCACGATTCTTTAATGCCTCCCGGCAGTTTTGCTACTTTATTTAACTTGTTTCTACAAATAGTTTGGGGCGGACAAGGAACGGGTACAGCTTACCTATTTATCTACTTAATCTTGAGCGTATTTCTCACCGGATTAATGGTGGGCAGAACCCCAGAATTTTTAGGCAGAAAGATAGAAAAACCGGAAATAGTTTTAGCCAGCGTTGTGCTGTTAATTCATCCCATCGCTGTTTTAATTCCCGGCGCAATTACCCTCGCATTTACCGACAGCTTGAGCGGCATCAGCAATCCCGGATTTCACGGCATTTCCCAGGTGATGTACGAATATGCTTCGGCCGCCGCCAACAACGGTTCAGGTTTTGAAGGATTGGCAGACTCTCAACCCGCGCCTACCGGAATGTGGTGGAATTTAAGCACCTGTTTTAGTATGCTATTAGGGCGCTATGTTCCGATTGTGGCACTGCTGCTGTTAGCAGACAGCATGACGAACAAACAACCAGTACCAGAAACAACAGGAACTCTCAGAACCGACTCAGTTTTATTCACCAGTGTCACCGCTGGAGTAATCTTAATTCTAGGCGCATTAACATTTTTCCCGGTGCTAGCTTTAGGACCAATTGCCGAAGGATATGAAATTAGCAGTGGCAAATTTGAACCTGCACCGACCACAGTACCAGCAACACCTTTAGCCACACCAACTCCTCCACCTCTGTAGCAAAAAAATGTCAACATCAATCCTCTCTTTCTCTGTGTTCTCTGTGTCCTCTGCGGTTCATTAAAAATCAAAAATATGGCTTCTTCCAATAGCACCAATTCTCAGAAAAATCCCCGTTCCAGAGGTTCTCGCGAATCCCGCAGACATACACCAAAAGCAAATACCAAAGGCCTTTACCAAAGAGCTTTCAAACAAGCTTTTATCAAGCTAGATCCACGGGTAATGTTGAAAAATCCGGTGATGTTTGTGGTGTGGGTAGGCACAATTGTGACTGCATTATTAACCATCGATCCGACCCTGTTCGGCCCAGTTCCCGGCAAAAATCAAGTTGTTTTCAACGGTTTAGTAACGTTTATTTTGTTCTTCACTTTGGTGTTTGCAAATTTTGCCGAAGCCGTAGCAGAAGGGCGCGGCAAAGCCCAAGCAGACGCACTGCGATCGACCAAAGCCGACACCATCGCCCGCAAACTCTTACCAGACGGTTCATTGCAGGAAGTGAGCTCCACATCCCTCAGACGCGGCGATCAAATTAAAGTAATCGCAGGCGATATCATTCCCGCTGATGGCGAAGTGATCGCGGGTGTCGCCTCTGTAGACGAATCTGCAATCACCGGGGAATCCGCCCCGGTGCTCAAGGAACCGGGTTCGGACATCGCCAGTTCCGTTACGGGCGGGACGCGCATCCTTTCCGACGAACTAACGCTGCGGGTGATGGCCGACCCCGGTAAGGGGTTTTTGGACAGGATGATCGCGCTGGTGGAGGGCGCTGAACGCACGAAAACACCGAATGAGATCGCGCTGACGGTGTTGCTGGCGGTGCTGACTCTGGTGTTTTTGATTGTGGTGTCTACGATTCCGCCGGTGGGAACTTACGTGAAAACTCCGGTGGGTGTGGTGACGCTGATTTCGCTGCTGGTGGCGCTGATTCCAACCACGATCGGCGGTTTGCTGAGTGCGATCGGGATTGCGGGGATGGATCGCGTGGCTCAATTTAACGTCGTAGCGACCTCTGGACGCGCTGTGGAGGCCTGTGGTGACGTGAATACGCTGATTTTGGACAAAACGGGGACAATCACCCTGGGCAACCGTTTAGCTGAGGAGTTTATCCCGGTAAACGGTCACTCGCTGGAGGATGTGGCTGCTGTAGCGCTGGCTGCGAGCGTGTTTGACGAGACACCGGAGGGAAAGTCGATCGTCCGTTTGTCGGAAAAATTGGGCGCTACAGCAACTTTCGATCGCGCTAACGCCACCGGGCTGGAATTTTCGGCAAAAACGCGGATGTCTGGCACGGATTTGCCCGATGGTACGGAGGTTCGCAAGGGTGCGGTGGATGCGGTGAAGGGTTTTGTGCGATCGCGCGGTGGTAACATCGGCCCCGATCTCGATGAAGCTTACGAGCGAGTTTCCCGGCTGGGAGGCACACCTTTGGGAGTTTGTCAAGGCAGCGACATCTACGGCATTATTTATTTAAAAGATGTGATTAAACCGGGAATTCGCGATCGATTTGACCAACTCAGAAAAATGGGCATCCGCACAATTATGCTGACTGGAGACAACCGAATTACAGCATCAGTAATTGCCGACGAAGCCGGCGTTGACGACTTCATCGCCGAAGCAACTCCAGAGGACAAAATCGAAGTAATTCGCAAGCAACAAGCCGAGGGTAAATTAGTAGCAATGACCGGGGACGGCACCAACGACGCACCCGCCCTAGCCCAAGCAAACGTAGGCTTAGCCATGAATTCGGGAACCCAAGCCGCGAAAGAAGCTGCAAACATGGTGGACTTAGATTCCGACCCCACAAAATTGATTGATTTAGTGACAATCGGCAAACAATTACTGATTACACGCGGTGCGCTGACTACATTTTCCCTAGCCAACGATATCGCGAAATATTTTGCCATTATTCCCGCAATGTTTGCCCCCGTTGGCGCTTTGAACGTGATGGGTTTAGCTAGCGGTCAATCGGCAGTATTATCGGCATTAGTTTACAATGCTTTGATTATTCCCGCTTTGATTCCCCTAGCATTAACCGGGGTAAAATTTCGCCCCTTAACGGCAAATCAACTGTTGCAGCGGAACATTTTAATCTACGGATTTGGCGGGGCGATCGCGCCATTTATTGCCATCAAAATTATCGATATTTGCATTGCAGCCGTTGGCTTAGCATAGAACAAGTTCGGCAACTGATAAACAAAGATACTTATTTCCAAAACAAGGAGGATTCATGAAACGTAATAATTGGCTGAATGATGTTTTGCCCACGGATTTTCAAGCAATTATTGAGTTAGCACAAACCCTGTGGCAGCGTCACCCAATCCCGGTGCAGCTATTTCTAGTAATGTGTTTCAATGCCATCATTGCCCCCGCTGTTTATGCAGCTTCTGGCGAAGATTTAACCCGCAAAGCTGTCTGGGGTTTAAGTCTGCTGGGTTTGGTGATTATCGCGCTTTCTATTTACCTGTTGGTGGTCATATTTCAGCCGGAAAGATTTTAGCTGAGTTGCATCTCAATTTTGCCAATATATTCGTAGGGGCGAAGCATAACGGGAGCATCTCGATTTTGCATAGGCGAAGCATGACCGCAGATAAGTTATTGGTTAAAAGGAAAGATTTACTACGGTCATGCTTCGCCCCTACCGATATATTTGCAAATTCGGGATGCTCCCTTTAGCTGAATATCTAAAACCAAAAATTAACTTTTTCACAACACCAAAATCAAAAATATGAGAGAAATAATCAGAGCAATTCGCGTGACTTTAGTCCTGTGGGGAATTACAGCCATTGTTTATCCCTTGATTTTGCTAGCCATCGGTCAAATAGCTTTCAATTCCCAGGCAAATGGTAGCTTAATTACTAAGCAAGGAGTTGTACTTGGCTCCTCATTAATTGGCCAGAATTTTACCTCTGAAAAATATTTTGTGAGCCGTCCCAGTACCACAAATTACAGCACTTTCCCAGATTACGCTCCGACAAAAGCCGAGAATTTAAGTCAAAGAACAGGTGTTTCTGGAGCTAGTAATATCGGTCCCAGCAACTCAGATTTGCTGAAAAGAGGTAATGATAAAGATGGTTTTCAGGGAATTCAATCTGAAATCGATCGTCTCAACAAAGCTGGCATCACACCTACGGCTGATTTAGTGTATACTTCTGGTTCTAGCCTCGACCCTCATCTTAGCGAAGAGGCTGCTAGAGCGCAAGTTCAACGGATAGCAAAAGTGCGATCGCTCAATCCCAATCAAGTCGAAATTCTGATCTCCCAAAATACAGACGGCAGATTTCTCGGCATTTTCGGTGAACCCGGAGTTAATGTCCTCAAGCTCAATCTAGCTTTAGATGCTTTAAAATAGTTATTGGTTATTGGTTATTTGTTGTTTGTTGTTTGTTGTTTGTTATTTGTTATTTGTTATTTGTTATTTGTTATTTGTTATCTGTTGTTTTTAGCAACTGACAACTAGCAACTACCAAATACCAACTAGCAACTGACAACTAGCAACTGACAACTGACAACTAGCAACTAGCAACTGCCAACTACCAACTACCCACTGTCAACTATCAACTGCCAACTAACTATTTAGCTATGATTCACTCTAGCGAACTCGAAAATAACCCCGACGCAGTTTACGCCCAGCCGAATCGCACTTACGATCGCACCCGCCGTCGGGGAAAGCACAAAATCTTTATCGGGATGGCCCCCGGTGTTGGCAAAACTTTCCGAATGCTAGAAGAAGGACACACAATCAAATCAGAAGGCATTGATGTAGTTGTTGGATTGTTAGAAACTCACGGCAGAAAAGAGACAGCAACCAAAGCTGAGGGACTGGAAGTAGTGCCACGAAAACAAATGCTGCGAGGTGAAACAACTCTAACAGAAATGGATACAGAAGCTGTCATCGCCCGCAGCCCTCAATTAGCATTAATCGACGAACTGGCTCATACAAATATTCCCGGTTCTCTCAGAGAAAAGCGGTATCAAGATGTCGAAGAAATCCTGAATGCTGGCATTGATGTTTATTCAACTCTCAACATTCAGCACATAGAAAGTCTCAACGATTTAGTAGCGCGAATTACCGGAGTTGTCGTGCGAGAACGAGTACCCGATCGCATTCTGGAAGAAGCTGACGAAATACTCGTGGTTGATGTGACACCAGAAACCTTAGAAGAAAGGTTACTAGAAGGTAAAATATATGCTCCCGAAAAAATTGAACAATCTTTAAAAAACTTTTTTCAGCGTCGTCATTTAATTGCATTACGAGAACTAGCATTACGAGAAGTCGCAGACAACGTTGAAGAGGAGGCCGCAACTTTAAAAGGTCAAGCTTGCAACATTCACGAACGAGTTTTAGTATGCGTTTCCACTTATCCAAATTCTTTGCAGCTTCTCCGACGGGGTGGGAGAATTTCTAGTTACATGAATGCACCATTTTATGTTTTATTTGTGGAGAACCCCGATCGCTTTTTAACAAAATCCGAAAGCTTACACATTGAAACGTGCCAGAAACTTTGCCAAGAATTTAACGGGCAATTCCTGCGGGTGCAGAGTCAGAATATAGCCAAAGCAATTTCTGATGTAGCTAAACAGTATCGCATTACTCAAATTGTGATTGGTGAAAGCCAGCAATCCCGCTGGAAGTTGTTGTTGCGGGGTTCTTTGACTCAGCAATTAGTGCGATCGCTCAAACACGTAGATTTGCACATCATCGCTACGGAAAAAAGTCAGTAATAAATAAATAACTAATAATAAATAAATCTAACTTTGGGAAGATAGCAGAATCTAGCAGTCGGCAGATGCGCGGGCGGCTTTTATGTGCCACGATTGCAATTGTTCAACTTGATTAAAGTGCGATCGCTATGGTGGATAATTACATTCTCAACTTGCTAGTTATTGGCATCCTCCTGCTGATTGTCACATTAGGTTCAGGATGGATTTCCCGATTGCCACTGTCTTATGCCTTAATTTACCTGTTAGTTGGCATCGGATTGGGCCCCTACGGTGTCAAACTGATTGAATTGCGCCCTGATGCTCAATTTTTAGAAAGACTCACAGAATTTGTAGTGATTGTTTCTCTCTTCAGTTGCGGCCTAAAAATGAACCGCCCCCTGCAACTTTGGGCTTGGAATTCCACAGCGCGCCTGATCGGTTTTTTAATGCCTATTTCGATTTTTAGTATAGCAGCAGTCGGTCACTTCTTTTTGAATTTAGATTGGGGGGCTGCGATTTTATTAGGAGCAATTCTCGCTCCCACCGATCCAGTTTTAGCCTCCGAAGTTCAGTTAGCACATTTAGACGATCGAGATGAATTGCGCTTTGGTTTAACCTCAGAAGGTGGCTTAAACGATGCTCTCTCTTTTCCCTTTGTTTATTTCGGAATTTATTCCCTAAAAGATGGTAATTGGCCGAACTGGTTTTCGCAGTGGGTAGTAATTGATATAATCTGGGCAGTTGCCGCTGGAATTGTCATGGGCATTTTAGTAGCTAAAGCTGTCACCTGGATCGATAAAAGATTGCAACGCTACAGACCAGCCGATGAATTAATGGAAGATTTCATCGCCCTGAGTACAATTTTGCTCACTTATTCTCTAACCGAAGTAGTCAACGGCTACGGATTTCTGGCAGTTTTTGTATCAGGAATTGTAGTGCAGCGCAGTTACCGCGACCCAGAAAAACCGCTTTCCCAATTGCGATTTACCGAGCGCATTGAAAAGTTAATGGAAGTAGCCACTATTTTACTTTTAGGTTCTTTGTTGCGCCTAAAACCTATGTTGGCTTTTGCAGCAGATTCGCTGTTAGTGGCGGGATTGTTGTTTTTCTTGATTCGCCCCTTGGGAGCTTGGATCAGTACGATTGGCAGTCCTTTGCACCCCGCCAGTCGCTGGCTGTGCGGTTGGTTTGGCATTCGCGGTGTCGGTTCTATCTATTATCTTACCTATGCTTTTGGGAAAGGTTTAAAAGGCGAACTCGGAGAACAAATTGCCTGGATTACTTTTTCAACGATCGTGATTTCTGTGATTTTGCACGGCATTAGTTCTACGCCGTTAATGAATTGGTACGAGCGACGAATTAAACCTCAAGTACCGGATCTAATTTGATTTATTAGGGTGCGTGACTTTAATAGTCCTGGACGCAAATTTCACACAACAATCGACTTGTAGGGTGCGTCAGGCGAAGTTCTCTAACGGCGATCGGGAATTTCGGGATCTGACGCACCTTACTATATAATCTAATACCATTTCTCTAAAATCGTGCAACAATCTTTGACCCCCCCTAACCCCCCCTTATAAAGGGGAGGGACAAGACTACTGTTGCATTCTTTTTTAAAATTGGTATAACATTGACTTGTAGGGTGCGTCAGGCGAAGTTCTCTAAGGACACCTAAAGAAAAGAAGATTATAATTTTTTAGATAAATGTAATATAAACGTTCGCCGAGTCAAACATGGATAGATTTGAATTTCAGCTAGCAATGCTCCAAAAAGGAGCAGAGGAACTAGAGAAAAAAATAGCTAATTTCACAACAATTATGATCCAATTAAAAACTGCGGCAATTACCATTTGGGTAGCGTTGATTGGTTGGGTGTTTACAAGTAAAATAGATGCGTTGGTTCCCCTAGGATACGTTATAATTTTTGGTTTCTGGTTTTTAGAAGCTACCTACTGGAAGGTGCAATTTTATTACATACAAAGAGTCCATGCAATTACCGAATTCTTGAATAATGAAAGCGCCTTAGATGAAAGTTTTAATACCCGTTCTATACCGGAAGGTCTTGTTCACCCGCTAGGTTCATTAAAAAATATTAAAATGCCTTCTTTAGGTCGAGCTATCTGCGCTCCATCAATCTATATTTTTTATACCTTTTTGTTTGTTGTTAATTCGATCGTTTGGTTAATAACTCTTAAAACAGCCCTCTAACTGGGTAAGATCCCAATGTGCGAGCCACCCATACTAAAATCAAACTGTAGGGTGCGTCAGGATAATTTCTAGAACGATTATTGAGGGTTTAAAAATCTGACGCACCTTACTAATTGTGACTATTTCCAATTTTTCAAGCACAGGACAATGCAGTCCTTACCCGCAGCTAAACAGGTTTCACCCCAACTAACAAAGCTAGTTCTAACCACTTCCAATAACAATCTACATCAGTAAAACCAATTTCTCTCAACCAGCGCAGTTGCGTTTCCACATCCAGCAATTTATTAGATGGATCGTCTGGCGAATCGCTAATACCCAGCGCTTCTCGAAATTTATGGTGTAAAGCCTCTGTTGCCGACGCTACGTGTTCCAAATTGCAAAAAATGCCTCCGGGTTCCAAAAGCTCGAAAATCTCGGTATAAAGCGAACGTTTGCGATCGTCCTCTACGTGGTGAATTGCAAAACTAGAAACCACCGCATCAAATTTGCCTAAATCCGGCAGAGAATCATCAAGATTATGTTCAATTACTGTGACAGTGCGATCGTCAGCAAAACGAGTTCTGACTTTTTCCAGCATTGTAGCCGAAAAGTCGATCGCCACACATTCAACATCCGGGCGATCGCACTTAAGCAAACCCAACAACCGCCCATCACCCGTACCAATATCCAGAATCCGCCGTACATTTTGCGGAACCTCCCCCAAAAGTACAGCTTCACCTTCCGTGCGGTGGGGGATACTATCAGCTTTAGCAAGATACCACAAAGCGTGTTCCGCAGAACTCCAAAGATTGACTTGACTCATTACTTTTTAATCCTCATAAACTTCGCCATTTTTGCGCGTAAAAATCCAACTATTGCCCTCAGCTTTAGCAATTAAATCGTCATCGGGATAATTTGCTGAATCTCCCGGAGTGCGATCGCCAATTTCCAGATAAACAACATCAGAATTACTGCGATTCACTAAATGATGCCCATCAACATCCCCAGCCGGAAAACCCGCAGCCATACCCGGTTTTAGCACTTGCTCCCCCGCATTAGTCACCAAAGAAACATCCCCTTCCAGAACATAGATTAACTCATCTTGACGAGAGTGCCAATGTCTCAGAGCAGAACAACTTCCCGGCGCAAGTCTCACCAAATTTACCCCAAAATTCTGCAATCCGGCAGTATCGCCCAAGCGTTTTTTCACCCTTCCCGCCACCGCAGATTGAAATTGCTGAGGATATTTAGAGCCTGTAATATCCGGCACATTTTCAGGATTCACAATCATAAAAATACTCCTTTTAAGATTTTCTGAACTTTTTAAAGCCGGATAACTTTCCTTCTTAGATAAATGTTATATTTCGAGTATTAACTGGCAGAGTTTAAAATTTTAACTAAATAATTTCGGGAAGTTAGCGGAGACTGGGAAGCTTACGACCCCTTGAGCGATCGCCGATTTATCTCTGAAGATTTAGGCTCCCTCAAAGCTTGGGTTGACCGCATTGAGGATGCTAGGAACTTGGCGATCGCTCAGCTTGAGTGGAGCATAGAGACAGTTGACTACTCTCAGCGCTGAAGCAACTGAGATTCTAAGAATCGCTTCTTAGAGTTTCTGCTTCATAGCACCAGCCTTAACAGATTTACTCTGTTCGGGTCTTACAGTCGCTCCACAGACATTAACCGCAAGCCCTGCGGCAAGAATATTTTTAGCAGCATTTACATCTCTATCGTGATGCGTACTGCACTTAGGACAATCCCACTCTCTGACATTTAAAGGCAACTTATCAACAACGTAGCCGCAATGTCCACACCTTTTAGAGCTAGGAAACCATCGGTCGATTTTGACAAAAGTGCGACCATACCAGTTGCACTTATATTCCAGTTGCCTGACAATTTCACCCCAACTAGCATCACTAATTGAGAGAGCGAGTTTTCTATTTTTGACCAGATTCTTCACCGACAAATCCTCAACTGCAATCACTTGGTTTTCACGAACCAGTCGAGTTGTCAACTTGTGAAGAAAATCATTGCGAGCATCGCTAATTTCTGCATAAACTTTAGCGACTTTCAACCTAGCTTTATGGCGATTATTAGATCCTTTTTTCTTGCGACTAAGCGCTTTTTGAGCTTGACGCAGTTTGCGTTTCTTAGCTTTGAATGTTTTAGGATTAGCGATCTTTTCGCCATCACTCAAAGCCATTAAGCTAGTAATACCCAAATCTAAACCAATTGACTCTTGAGATTCAGGTAGTGTTTCAATTTCGACATCTACCAACAAAGAAACAGTCCACCGTCCAGAGGGCGAGAGCTTCACCGTAATGGTTGACGGCTCTACACCTTCGGGGAGTTGACGACTCCAACGGATATCTAAGGGCTGGGTACTTTTTGCTAAAAATACTTTGCCGTTTTTCCACTTGAAAGCTGACTTAGTAAATTCAGCATTACCACCGTGATGCTTTTTTTTGAAGTTGGGATATTTTGCCCGTCCTGCAAAGAAATTAGTAAATGCGGTTTGTAAATGCCTCAATCCTTGTTGTAATGGCACACAGCTAACTTCATTAAGAAATTGCAACTCTTCCTGCTTCTTCCAACTAGTGAGCATTGCTGAGGTTTCAACGTATCCGACTCGCTCTTGACGCTCATACCATGCTTCTGTCCTTGCGGCTAAAGCGCGGTTATAGACTAATCGAGCGCAACCCATCGTTCTTCTCAGCAAGGTTTCTTGCTCAGAAGTTGGATAGAATCGGTACTTGAAAGCTTTTTGTGTCATGCTTACATTATAGCATTTATTCGGTGAATATAGTCAACTAAAAAGATTAAAGGCAATAAATTGCCTCGCTCGCTTCCCTCTCAGGTCTGAAGACACTGAGTTTCCCGCTTACCGTGTTATTTTTATGAATGATCAATGAAGCAGAAATTCCTATGACCTAACCGTTGGACACCTTCGCAGAAGCAGCTTGATTAGCTTCCAAAAAGAAACCCACTGTATTCGCCAACTGCGACAGGAACAATAATACTGTCAGCAACAGCGGCGACTGAGATGATGTCTGCACAAACGGATAAGTTAGCAAATTGAAATAAAACGAGAGAGGCTCCACCTTGATCTGCTGAATGACAGATGGTGAGGGTTCCAACCGCAAGGAGCGCGATCGCACTTTGTGAAAACTGAAAGCTCCCCGACCGTAGCCAAAGTGCTGTCGCCAAAACGTCGAGAGCGTCAGGTGATGGGCGTGATCCACCTTGGCTTCGGGAGCGTAAATCATCGGATAACCGCATCTGAGCCAGCGGTCGCAAAATTCCCGGTCCTCCGCCGCCGCCAGCGGAAAGCTGGTATCAAACCCCCCAATAGCCCGAAAGCGCTCTGCTGGCACCGCGATATTGTTAGAAGTGAGGAAGTAGGCGCGAGCGGGATTAGCGTTATAGTACCTATAAATATAATCGATCAAAATCTGGCTCGCAGTCGCATAGAGGTTGTCCGGCAGCGCGTTGACCGTGTGGCCACCAATCATACCGCCCGGAGCCTCGCCACATCGTGCTGCTAGAACTCTCAGCCAATTAGGAGCCGGTTTGCAATCATCGTCAGTAAAAGCGAGGAACTCACCCTTCGCCCCTTGGGCTCCCCAATTGCGGGCGGTCGCTGGGCCTGCATTCGCTTGCCTCAGCAGCACGAGTTCAATCTCACTTTGGAAGGTCGCCACCACACTATCTAACGGCACCTGGCTACCATCATCCACCACGATCACCTCGAAGCGATCGCGAGGATAGTTTAGTTGAGCAAGAGCTTGCAAACATTCCCCCAACCGTTCCGGGCGGTTGTAAGTCGGGATAATAATCGAGAAAAAAGGCGTTTCCATCAGCACTTATCAAGGTTTAGGGTTTGGGTAAGCTTAACGCGGGGTTTTTAGGCTTTGATCATATAACGTGAGAAATCGATCGACAAACGTCACTTCACTGAAATGAGCCAGCGCTCTCTCTCGCCCAGCTTGACCAAATGTTTCTGCTAATTCGCGGTTTTGCAAGAGGTTGAGCAACGCTTCAGCTAGCCCATCCACATCATTCGGCGGAACCAAGAATCCTGTCTTGCCCGGTTCAACGAGCTCTGCCAAGCCGCCGGCACCACTGGCAATCACAGCAATAGCACTCATCATCGCCTCGATCGCCACAATACCAAAAGGTTCAGCCCAGCGGGAGGGAACCACTTGCACCCAAGCGTTAGCAAACTGCCGATCCATCTCAGAACGAGAGAGGTGGCCCAGTAAGGAAACGCTGGCTTTCAATTCTAGTTGAGCGATGAGAGAAGTGAGGCGATCGCGCTCCGGCCCCTCTCCAGCGATCAACAGCCTGGCCTCTGGAATCGCCCGCACCACTTGGGCGAAAGCCTGCAACAATACATCCGCCCCTTTTTCCGCCACCAGTCGCCCCGCAAAGACAACGGTAGGCGGTCTCGTCAGGGGGGGTCTCTGGGGCCGAATAGGAATGCCATTCCAGACGACTTCTACGGATTCAAACCCCTCTGCCACCAACCGCTCCTTAACCGCTGAGCTATTGGCGACAATTAAGTTGAAAGCATCCCGCCACTCCCGCCACAATTTCATCTGTAGCATCAATGGTAGCCAGTCCTGTAGGGGTAGACAACCCTGGCGGTAGCAAGCCCCCCCCACAGGGAACTCGCAGCTCGTCCCGTCCGGCAGCATCTTCGTACCAAGGGGGCAAATAGGGCGATACCAAGCGACGTGATAGATGCTGGGGATGTCCCTGAGTAAGGGTAAAATCGAGGGAGAAAGTTGCGTTAAAAAAATTCTGACATGAACAATATCCGGCTGAAATTCTGCTAGAACTTGGCGCAATTTCCAGAAAGCAAACGGGTTAAAAGTCTGAAGCAGAGTACGGAAACTCGATGTCGTACCCAAACATTCGTAGTCCGCAATACTGGGGCCCGCTAGCGATCGCGCTGAGCTAGTAAAGAGACGAGCATCGTGTCCCCGCTGCCGCAGTCCCGATCGCAAAGTCTGCATCATTAATTCCGCACCACCCCCTAAGGTAGGATAGTCATGGATCAGTAAAATTTTCATCTATCTTTGCCGCTCTCATGCTACCAGCTACCTCTCAAAAACCAGGGAGTAAATTTTTGTGCCAAACGGCAAGTTATTGGTTAGCCAGACTCCGAATCTCCCTAAACTGTAGGGGTATTTTTCACTTTTTGATTGAGCCGAATTGACGTCACTCATGGTTAGCCAATTGCCCTCTTTTTTCATTTGTTGGTAATGGCCGCACTTCGTACAAGGAATGTCAGCTTTTGCCTCAACTTTTCCTAAAAGCATTTGCCGAGCATAATCAATTTTTTCAGTGTTTAAGCTTTTTCCTAAGTTGTCTTCAAAAGCATTGCCAAAATTATCCCAATAATTGTAGCAGCAGCCTAAAATCTTTCCATCCCAATTCACCTGCGGATCTTGCCAAAGTTGGCTGCATATTCTTTTTTGCAGGTAATCTCTGCCATGCTTCTTTAAATACTCGCTGCGGGAGGCGACACCCTGTTTGCTCGCTTTCCTGACTAAATCGCCATTGGTAACAGGAGAAAAGTTCTCATCCCACGACAGCTTAACGTAAAATTTCATATTCAAGCTTTTTGCGAGGGCTTGAGCTGCGGGAATTTCATGTTCGTTATGACCAAAAGCAACATATTGCCAAGTTAACAGTGGAAACTGAGAGCGATACAAACGTTTATATTCATTGATAGTTTTGATATTTTCAATGACCCGCTCGAAATTACCACCTTGGCGATAAATGCTATAGATTTCTGAGCTGGCTCCATCAATCGAGCAAGTGATGTGCCGGAATTTGTATTTAACGACAGCTTCAAGGAGTTCTTTTTTGACTGTATTTAAGTTGGCTCCATTGCTGGCTGTCAGCGCCACGCTTTTGCTGTTGGCATACTTAATGATTTCCAATAAATCAGGGTTGAGGAAAATTTCTCCCCAATTTGAAAGCTCTATATGGGAGAGCCAGGGGTTTTGATCGACCAACTTTTGAAAGTCTTGAAATTTTAAGAAACCGCCACCGAGTTTTTCATGGGTTTTTCCTTGTGCTGTTTCACAAGAAGGGCATTTTAACTGGCAATGGGTTGATGCTTCTAGGCGAATTGTCTTAGGCTTGATTTGGGGAGTCATCAAATTTACCAAAAAAGTAAGACTTGTGTTGTTGAATTACACCCTAATTAAAAAAAAGGCAACTTTTTCTACTATTTACGTGGCATACCTTCGCAAACAAAAGTTTTAAAACTTTTATTTTAGTTAAAAATATATTAAATTAACATTACAATATTATAGCATTAATTGTCAAGAGCTTCCGCAGAAAAATGTCTAAGTGTGTACCAGATCAATAGGGGGGATACAGAATGAAGTACCGTCTCCAAGCGCTTGCCCTCATTGCCTCTTACCTGTCTAGCTTGGCTAGCGTCAGCCTCGGCCAAAACCCCCCAGAAAACGCGCCCGATCGCTTTGGCGACTACTACAGCAACGAAGCCCCCCAGAAAGGCATTGCCCCCCGCGGTTGATGGCTGGTTCCCTGTGGCAAGTAAGGGCTGACAAACTCAACTGCCGTAGTGGCGCTGGCACCAATAACTCCATCGTCAGACAGTTGAATGCAGGCGATGTGATGCCAGGGTAAACGCATCTAAATTAATTTGACAAAAACGTGAATTTGTGCATTACTAAATAACTAAAAAAACCTTCTGAAAATTATTAATTTTAACCCGACTTGAGCAGATTAAATCAGAACCTTAAGATTTTCTGAACTTTTTAAAGCCGGATAACTTTCCTTCTTAGATAAATGTTATATTTCGAGTATTAACTGGCAGAGTTTAAAATTTTAACTAAATAATTATTGTCCATCGCGGCTCGATACCGTTTCATTTTTAGACTTTGTTTAGCAGTTTTTTCTTGTTTCAGTAAATTTATGGCTAGCCGACGTAGAAGTGCAAAATTTTCGGGAGAGTTCTGTTTGCGAATCCGGCTTTTATCTTCACAAAATGTAACATCAAGCGTCCAATGTAAGCTATTTTCAATGCCCCAATGACTGCGAATCGCCCCAGCAATTGTCTCAGCATTACTGCTTAAACTACTCAAGTAAAAACGAGCTTCTGTGGTGGTTTTATTCCATTGATAGCACCACTAAACTACAACAAACTACATAGAAAATTAGTCGGATATAACTGTAGCATATTTTGGGTTAAAGTTAAGATGCGTTTACCCTGGCCAAATTAGCCCATCCCCCCACCATCGCCGCCACCGTGAGAAAAACAATTTTAATTTCTGTTTTCATAATTACAAAACACGCATTAATTCGAGATAAATACAATTTTATACCACTTGCCAGAACCGCACCACTGTGGCATCCTACCTCCGACAGTTCCCGCAACCCATTAAGAATGTGTTATAAATATTGAGATTCATTAAGAAATATTTCTCAAATGCTCCTTTCCTCCTCCGGTGTCAGCAAACTCAAAGAATCTTTAAAAGAAAAAGTATTCTTTGGGAATGAGCCAACCCCCGAACTCATAGCCATATTACTGATTTACTTCGTCCAAGGTATCCTCGGACTAGCCCGCTTAGCCGTCAGCTTCTTTCTCAAAGACGAACTCGGCATGAGCCCCGCGGAAGTCTCAGCCATGCTGGGCGTCGTCGCCCTACCTTGGATGATCAAACCCCTATTCGGCTTCATGTCGGACGGGTTGCCGATATTTGGCTACCGCAGACGGCCTTACATCGTCCTTTCCGGGCTGTTGGGAACCTCAGCATGGGTGGCGCTAGCCACAATAGTACAGACACCCTTGGCCGCTACAGGGGCGATCGCCCTCAGTGCCCTCTCTCTCGCCGTCAGCGACGTCATCGCAGACTCCCTAGTAGTCGAAAGAGCCCGAAAAGAATCCCTTACCGATGCCGGTTCCCTGCAATCCCTATCCTGGGGCGCATCAGCCCTCGGCGGACTAATCACCGCCTACCTCAGCGGTTCCCTACTCCAAAACTTCTCCACCCACACCATATTTTTAATCACCGCATCTTTCCCGCTCATCGTCTCAGCAACAGCCTGGTTAATTAGCGAAGAAAAAGTCAAAAAAAGAACCGACTTTGAAACAGTAAAAAATAAAGTCAAACAACTGCGACAAGCTGTTAGCCAAAAAACAATTTGGTTGCCAACCGCCTTTCTTTTCCTGTGGCAAGCAACCCCAAGTTCCGACTCCGCCTTCTTCTTTTTCACCACCAACGAATTAGGCTTCCAACCAGAATTTCTCGGCCGCGTGCGCCTAGTTACCAGTCTGGCGGCAATTGTCGGTATCTGGCTGTTTCAGCGCTTCCTCAAAACAATTCCATTTCGAGTAATTTTCGGCTGGTCAACAGTAATTGCCACAGTCTTGGGATTGACAAGTTTAATATTAGTAACTCACGCCAACCGAGCTTTAGGAATAGACGACCAGTGGTTCAGCATCGGAGATAGCCTCATCTTAACAGTAATCGGGCAAATTGCTTATATGCCAGTGCTGGTATTGTGCGCGCGATTGTGTCCCCCCGGCGTAGAAGCAACTTTATTTGCGCTGCTGATGTCCATCACCAATTTAGCCGGACTTTTGTCCTACGAAGGTGGTGCAGTTTTGACTCACTGGTTAGGAATTACCGATCGCAATTTCGACAATCTCTGGCTGCTAGTCCTCATCACCAACCTGTCCACACTTCTACCGCTACCATTCCTAAGTTGG
The DNA here is from genome assembly GCF_041354475.1 of Microcoleus sp. NCBI lineage: Bacteria > Bacillati > Cyanobacteriota > Cyanophyceae > Oscillatoriales > Microcoleaceae > Microcoleus > Microcoleus sp. The sequence continues at coordinate 72,268 of NZ_JBGJZU010000014.1, read as the reverse complement.
CTACCCGCTGAAGACACAGAAACTGGCGAGCCAAACAATCAAAACACACTGCCATTATTAGAAGTGGAAATGGGAAGAACCAAACCAACAGGACAACATTTCATGCCGGAATATTTTCCCGACTTAGTACCAACAGTAATCTCAGAAAGCCGAACCGCAGATAGTAAATGAAGGAAGAAGGAAGAAGGAAGAAGTCACCCCCCAAGGAGGAGGGCGGTTTCATTCTCAAGAAAATAATGATTGTGTAGGGGTAGTGGATGGTGCGTGCCTACCCTCCCCATCTCTCTGTGGCCTCTGTGGTTAAATCAATAAAAGCTTATTCTACCAATGCAAAACCTAAAAACTTCCGAACTAAAAACAACAGCCAAAACCTCATCATACGATCGCACCGACTGGCAACGCGGCTACGAATCCCAGCGCAACGAATCCGACTACTGGATAGACGAAATAGAAGGTGAAATCCCCCCCGACTTACAAGGTACATTCTTTCGCAACGGGCCGGGTTTGCTAGATATCAACGGCGAACAAATTCACCACCCCTTTGATGGCGATGGGATGGTTTGTGCGATCGCAATTTCCGACGGGCGCGCCTACTTCCGCAACAGATTCATCCACACCGAAGGCTATCTAGCAGAAAAAACAGCCGGAAAAATCCTCCATCGAGGCGTTTTCGGAACCCAGAAACCAGGAGGTTGGCTAAGTAATATATTTGACCTCAAAATCAAAAACATTGCCAACACCAACATCATTTATTGGGGAGACAAACTATTAGCACTTTGGGAAGCAGCAGAACCCTACAGACTAGACCCTTCCACCTTAGAAACCATCGGCTTAGATACCCTAGACGGCATCTTGCAGCCCGGTGAAGCTTTCGCCGCTCACCCCAGAATTGAAAAAGGCAAAAATGGAGCCGGAGACAGACTCATAAACTTTTCTGTCAAACCTGGTTTGTCTAGCGTAATTACCATTTACGAACTCGACGAAAGTGGCAAACTTTTGCAAAAACACGCCCATGCAATACCAGGTTTTGCCTTTCTACACGACATGGTAATTACCCCCAATTACTGTATATTTTTCCAAAATCCCGTCAGCTTCAATCCTATACCTTTCGTGTTAGGAATGCGGAGTGCGGCCCAGTGCATTCAATTTTCACCCAACAAGCCCACGCAAGTAATTTTAATTCCGCGCAACGGCACCGATAAAGTGAAAATATTAGAAACAGAACCATGTTTTGTTTTCCACCATTGCAACGCCTGGGAAGAAGACGGCGAAGTCTTTGTAGACTCAGTGTGCTACGAATCATTCCCCAATGTCGAGCCAGATGGCGATTTTCGCGAGATTGATTTCGATAGCATTCCCGCCGGGGAATTGTGGCGGTTCAAGCTGAATTTAGAAGCGGAAACAGTGGAGCATCAAGTAGTTGAAACTCGGTGCTGCGAATTTCCAACTTTACATCCAAATAACGTCGGACAGCCTTACCGATATCTTTACATTGGTGCCGCCGATGCTCCCACCGGCAATGCTCCTCTGCAAGCCATTCTCAAATTTGATTTCCTGACTGGTGAAAGGCAACTTTGGAGTGCGGCACCGCGCGGTTTTGCTGGGGAACCAGTGTTTGTGGCGCGTCCCGATGCTGTTGCTGAGGATGATGGCTGGCTCCTGGTTTTGATGTACGATGCTGCTAATCATCGATCGACCTTAGTAATTTTAGATGCTAGGGATATCGCGAAAGGGCCTGTGGCGCGGTTGCATTTAAAATATCATATTCCCTACGGTTTGCATGGAAGTTTCACATCAAATGTATTTCTTCCTTAAACCATAGGTTAGCAGTCCGCTGGAATCTCAAGGAAAAGTGCGATGTCTGAACAAGACATCGCTAATATTATTACCATCGAACCTGGTAAAAAATCCGGTTTCTGATATAAGATCCTATCTTCATCGTCTTGTATTAAACACACTCTTCTCTTCCTTCGCGTCCTTAGCGCCTTCGCGGTTAAATCATTCCGAATTATTATCTAATTCATGCAAATTGTCAACCACAATAACCTCAAAAAAATACTTATTTTAATTTGCAATCTCATCCTAATTTTTGCAATTACTTTATCTATTTACTCTCCAGTAGCTCATGCTCAAGAACCTTACAGCCCAAATCCAGAAAGCTCTGCGGCTCCCAAAGGCTTAGTAGAGGTGACAATGACTGCGATCGGAGTCGATCCCGTAAAAAACGAATTAGAAACACGCTTAGAATTTGAACTAAAAGGCATTTACAAAAAAGGGCCTACCTATCCAGCTCAAGATTTGTTAATGACAGTTAACGGTGCAAATATAGAAGATTCAGAGATTACTTTCAAAGCAGGTAAACCGATGATTTTTCCGGCTTTAAAGTTCAATTTAGTCAAGGGTAAAATTAACAATTATCCCTTTGACAGGCACATTGCTAAAATAGCTATTTCCATCGATCCGCTGCCTTCGATTAGGAAAAAATTTGCCCCTTTTGAACTCAACCCCGTACCGCTGCTATTTAAGTTCAATGCCGATGTTCCCGGTTTTGACATCACATACAAGCCTCTGGAAGAAAATTCATCTATCTTTATTTATATCGATGTCCGCATAACTCGATCGCTCCCGGTAAAATTTTTTGCTTTAACCATTATCGTGATTATGTGGGTGCTATCAACTATGGCACTGCTGCTGGCATTGAAAGTGATGAAATCGGGTAAGTTACCGGAAATTGGAATGCTGAGTTGGACGGCTGTGATGTTGTTTGCTTTTCCGGCTATTCGTAACGCTCAGCCGGGAGTGCCTCCCGTGGGAACTGCCAGTGATTTCTTATCGTTTTTTTGGACGGAAATTATTGTAGTCGTGGCTTTGGTGATTATTGGTAGTTGTTGGTTGAAACGGTATCATCCACCAATTGAATAATCGAGCGATAAGTAGAAGGAAGAAGGAAGAAGTCACCCCCCCCTGCCCCCCCCAAGGGGGGAAATTCAGGAAGAAGGAAGAAGGAAGAAGGAAGAAGTCACCCCCCCTGCCCCCCCCAAGGGGGGAAATTCAGTTGGGTGGGGCGGGTTTATGAGATTATGGGTTTTAGGCAATTATTGTTGGTAAAACCCGCCCCTACCAAACTTATGTTTACTGAGGCACAGACTCTCGGCAATTCAATTCTTGATTTCCAAATTTTCAATATCTTTCGTTGGTATTCCCAAGCCTCGCAAAATACTAAAAGCCATGATTCGATAGCCCGATGGATTCGGGTGCACTCCGTCTGCTGCTAACAAATTTAGAGTTTTGCCAGCGTGTCTTTGAAAAGTGCCGATCACTTCCCGAAAAGGTTTATTTAAATCAATAAATAAGCATTGATTCTGTAAAGCAATTTCTCGCATGGCGATAATATATTCTTGTAAACGCTGGTTTTCTGGACCGTCGAGAACTTCACGGATGGGAGTAGGAGAAAGTAGCGCCACTCGAATTCCTGCTGCTTTGGCTGCTTCCACCATTTGTGTGAGTTTCTGTTTGTATTCTGCTAATCCTACTCCGGTGGATAAGTTTCCTTGGGGATGAAATTGACGGTTTTGGAAGTCAAAGAATGCGTGCCAAACGTCGTTTACTCCAACGTTAATCATGACTAAATCGGGTTTTTTGTCAATGACATCTTGCTGGAAACGTGCTTGCATATCTGTGGCTTTGTTCCCGGAGATGCCGACGTTGATGATTTCGATCGCGCGATCGGGATACAGACCATTTAGATAGCGTTGCAGTAGCCAAACGTAACCTCCGGGGTATTTGCCGGCTTCTGTGATGCTGTCGCCAATGGTGACAATTCTGCGCTTGCCGGCGAGGATGTTCTCGATTTCTGGCGGTAGACTAGCTATTGATGGGGATTCTGGAAACATGGGAATTAAGGAGTGAGGAATGTTGATAAAAATCAAAGCAGCAATGACTGCGGTGGCAAATCTGATGACTATTTGCTTTAATGGATATTTGGGGCGTGGCGATCGCACTTTTGGAGACATTACGCAGTTTATATTAAATTCATGCTTGAGGAAATTGTATGATGAAACTACAACAGTTATTACAGTCCAAGCGCGAGGATATTCTGGCGGTGGCGCTGCGACATGGGGCCTTTAATGTGCGGGTGTTCGGTTCGGTGGCGCGGGGTGAGGAGACTGAGAGTAGCGATATCGATCTGTTGGTGGATTATGATTTACAGAAAATTTCGCCTTGGTTTCCTGTGCGGTTAATTCGAGATTTGGAGGATTTATTAAGTCGGAAGGTGGATGTGGTGACGGAGAAGGGGCTAAAGGATCGAATTCGCGATCGGGTTTTGCAGGATTGTATTTTGTTATGAGAAGTGATACTGAACGACTCAAGGATATTGATGAGGCGATCGCAAAAATTGAAAAATACACTGTCAGGGGAAAGCAGAATTTTTTAGATGATGAGTTGGTACAGACTTGGGTTTTATTCAATCTACAAACTATTGGTGAGGCGGTAAGGTCGATGTCTGAGGATATTAGGAGACGCTATTCACAGGTAAGTTGGCAAGATATTATTGATTTTCGCAATTTGGTTGTCCATGAGTATTTTAGAGTTGATTTAGATTTAGTTTGGCTGATTGTGGAGAATGAGTTGCCGAGTTTAAAGTCTCAAATTAAATTGATGCTTGAGGAAATTGTATGATGAAACTACAGCAGTTATTACAGTCCAAGCGCGAGGATATTCTGGCGGTGGCGCTGCGACATGGGGCCTTTAATGTGCGGGTGTTCGGTTCGGTGGCGCGGGGTGAGGAGACTGAGAGTAGCGATATCGATCTGTTGGTGGATTATGATTTACAAAAAATTTCGCCTTGGTTCCCAGGGGGGCTATTGATGGATTTGCAAGATATGTTAGGTTGTAAGGTAGATATTGTCACGGAACAGGGGTTAAGTCGTTTGATTAAGGATCGGGTTTTGGCGGAGGCCAAGTCTCTATGAATTTAGAACGAGATCGGGTTTATATTGAGCATATTTTGGAATGTATCAACAAGATAAATGAGTATACTGGCAACGATCGGGAACGCTTTATGCGCGATGATTTGGTGCAAGATGGAGTTTTGCGACGTTTGCAAACGATGGCAGAATCGACTCAAAGGTTATCGGATGATTTAAAGACAAGTATTGTAGATATTGATTGGCGGGCTTTGTCGGGGTTTAGAAATATTTTAGTTCACGATTATTTAGACGGGATCGATCTTAATCGAATCTGGGATATTATAGAGAATTATTTGCCTGATTTGGAAAGGGCAACTCAAGGTATTGCTAATATTTTTTGGAATAATTAAGGATGCTGTATGATGACTTTACAAGAAATTATCGATCTGGTTCAAAGTTTATCAGTAGAAGATCGGGAGAGGAATTGTTAGAAATAGTAATTTTATTGATTAATATTGGAAGCCATGATGACGTTTATTAAAGGGTGCAATAAATTCTGAAGTTTCAGCTATGATATAAACAGGACTTACGCACTTTAAAGTAATTCTTTTTTGCCCATGAGTTCCGATCTAGTTCCTCTCCTGCCCAAAGTATCCATTGGCCGTCGCGCCGCTGCTTTCTGCATTGATACGATCGCCGTTGGGCTACCCAGTTTGCTTCTTGGTACAAATCCGATCGTCCAAATCATCTTTTTTGTTATACTCTGGCTGATCTTGCGAGTAGCCATCGTCAGGAAAAATAAAGGCCAAAGTCTCGGCCGCTGGGCTTTGGACATGAAAATTGTCGATCCCAGACTCGATCGCACTCCCGGCCTCCAAGAACTGTGCAAACGCGAGGCTGTGCTTGGTGGCTGTGCAGCCCTAGCCTTCCTAGGTATAGGGGGACTCACATCCACCAATGCCGCCGTTTTGTTACTCCTATTACCCCTGGCGATCGACTGTAGCGTTGCTTTCACCGACACCGCCCGGTTTCCCCAGGCATTTCACGATCGCCTTGGTGGTACGATCATCGTCGGCACCCGCCGTGGCTACTCCCTAGACATCAAAGTCAAAAGATTGCTTGACCAAGTGCACAGCAATGTGAGAAGATAATAAATTGTGTTTAAATTAGTCGAAATTTATTTAGAATTATGGCTAAAGGCGTCCGCATCATAATTACTCTAGAGTGTACTGAGTGCCGAACTAATGCCAGCAAACGCTCAAAAGGCGTTTCTCGGTACACCACGACCAAAAACCGTCGGAACACGACGGCCAGACTAGAACTCAAAAAGTTCTGCCCCCATTGCAACAAGCACACGAATCACAAAGAGATCAAGTAATCAGTGGTCAGTGGTCAGTGGTCAGTAGTCAGTGGTTATTTGTTATTTGTTATTTGTGAGGGTCTACCGATTACCAATTACCAATTACCAATTACCAATTACCGATTACCGATTACCGATTACCAATTACCAATTACCAATTACCAATTACCAAAGAACCATGACTTACTTTCGCCGGCGTGTATCGCCAATTAAACCAGGAGATCCGATCGACTACAAAGATGTCGATTTGCTCAAAAAATACGTCACCGAACGGGGTAAAATCCTGCCTCGGCGGATTACAGGCTTGACAGCCAAACAACAACGAGACCTGACCAGAAGCATCAAACGAGCCAGAATTGTAGCTTTGATGCCCTTCGTCAACCAAGAAGGTTAATCGGATTTTGGATTTAAGATTTTAGATTTTGGACGGTCATAAAAACTAGGCAAAAGTAACGTTTTTTACGTGATTTAACCAGAAAAAATACAATTCTCCAAAATCTAAAATCCCCAAGTCGAAACCAGACAAGTAGCCCATGTAAAAATCTAAAATATAAATTATATAACTGGCAAGTGGAGAAGGGAACCTTAGTAGAATTTAGACTGCACGGCGACCGCCGTCTAGCCGTTGCCGATCGCCCAGACGGCAAAAAAAACTGGGTGGTGGTAGACGAAAACGGTCAACCGCACAGCATACCGCCGAAACAAATCACCTACGAAATTGCCGGAGAAACCTACAAACCCTCGGACATCCCAAAATTTCATCAAGAAGTAGAAGTTTACTCAGATCCATCCAGTCTCGAAGTAGCTTGGGAACTGCTAGTAGGGGACGGAGAAGCAGCGGACCCGGAATCCTTAGCCATGCTACTATTTTCCGAAAAAACCCCAGCTCAGTGTTACGCAGCTTACTCTTTGTTGTCCACAGATAAATTGTATTTCAAGCAAAAGGGCGATCGCTACGAACCGCGTTCCGCAGCCCAAGTAGCAGAAATCAAACACCAGCAAGAAGTAGAACAGCAACGACATCAAGAAGCCCAAGGATTTTGGGATCGAGTCAAGCAGCGACTGGTCGGGGAAAATGTAGACTGGGCAAATAGCGATCGCCATCGCCTCGATGCCCTAGAACGATTTGCCACCCTGGGAGAAGAAGCAACACACCGCACCCCAGCCCTAGAAACATTAGCCAGCCTAGAACGTCCCGAAACACCGGAAGCAGCCTTTCAACTATTAGTCGATCTCGGCCTGTGGAGTCACCACGAAAACCTGTTTTTGCGGCGTAGCCAAATTCCCCTACAGTTACCTGCCAAGGTTTTAGAAGAAGCTCAACGCTGCCTAGAAAATCTCCCAAGCGATGCCGACACCAGTCGTCTCGATTTAACTCACCTCAAGGTTTACACCATCGACGATGAAAGCACTACAGAAATAGACGACGGACTCAGCTTAGAATTCCTGGAAAACGGCCAGCAGCGCCTGTGGATACACATCGCCGATCCCACCCGCTTACTCTCCCCCGGAGACGAACTCGACCTCGAAGCCAGGAAGCGCACCACCACAGTTTACCTGCCCACGGGGATGATACCCATGTTTCCCCCAGAGTTGGCAACCGGGCCAATGAGCTTAATTCAAGGTAAAGAGTGCAGCGCTCTCAGCTTCAGCGTCACCTTAGATGAAACTGGTGCAGCCCAAGATTACAGCATTCACATCAGCACGGTGAAACCTACCTACCGCTTAACCTACGATGAGGTAGACGAGATGCTGGAGTTGGGAATCCCAGCAGAACCGGAAATAGCTGCACTAGCAGAAGCGGCCAAACTGCGGCAAAAATGGAGGGAAACCCAAGGTGCAATCAGCATTTTCATGCCCGAATCGGTCATCAAAGTCAAAGGCGAGGACATCAACATTTATGTCATCGATGACTCCACCGCCCGATTGCTAGTAGCTGAAATGATGATCCTCGCCGGCGAAGTGGCCGCCCGCTACGGTCAAACTCACGGCCTAGCCATACCCTATCGCCATCAGCCCCAGCCAGAACTCCCACCAGAGGAAGAACTTTTAGCTGTGCCGGCAGGCCCCGCCCGTGCTTGTGCTGTGCGCCGCTGTATGCCCCGCAGCGAAATGAATCTCACCCCTGGAAGACACTCTAGTTTGGGTTTGGAAGCATACACTCAAGTTACTTCTCCCATCCGTCGTTATACCGATTTACTGACTCATTTCCAAATTAAAGCTCATCTGCGGGGCGAACCCCAGCCTTTTTCTGCTGAAGAAATGCAGGACATTGTGATGTGTCTGGGTACAGCAGTCAGAGAAGCTTCTAGTGTTGAACGCCAAACCAATCGCTATTGGGGATTGGAATATTTGCGGCGCAACCCAGATCAAGTCTGGGAAGCTTTAATGTTGCGCTGGCTGAGGGAAGATAGCAATCTGGGATTGATTTTGTTGGAAGAGTTGGGTTTAGAATTAGCTATGCGCTTTGGTCGATCGGTCGAAATAGGCGATCGATTTGAAGTTAAAGTCACTCATTGCGATCCGCGATCGGATGTAATTCAATTCCAAGAAGTAATTCTGCAAGCAGCGCCCTAGGATTTGGAGTTTGGGATTTGGGCGACGTAAAACAGTAGAAATTTCCATCGGATGAAGGGACGACTATAGCGTAAAAAACCTATTTTCTTTAGTTCTTCTGCGTAAGTCCTGATAGAGTAGGAAGTTAGTCAAAATTGCTACTGCTGACAGCAGCCGAGAAATCTCCCATCTCCAATCCCCAAATGCCGAATTCAATTAGCCAAGTTCAGCCACCCCTGGAATTTATCCCCCCAGCGTACAACCCCCTAATCGTCCAAGGCTGCCAACAAATACTCCCCTGGTGGCTGCGATTTCGGACAAATATCAGCGACATTCAAGCGGAAAATGTCGAAACCCTCGCCGAACTGTTTCACCAATTTCAAAATCAGAAAGTTCGCTTCTTACTAGCCTTCCGCCACCCCAACTCAAACGATCCCTACTGTTTGGGACAATTGGTGTGGAAACTCGTACCCCAAGTGGCGCGCCAACAAGGGATTCCCCTGAAATTTCCCGTACATTCCCACTTTATCTACGATCGCGGAATTCCTCTGTGGGCTGGTGCGGGTGTCGGTTGGCTATACTCTCGGCTCGGTGGAACTCCCATCGTTCGCGGTAAGATCGATCGAGCTGGATTGCGATCGGCACGCGATTTATTTGCCAACAGCCAATTTCCCATCGCCGCCGCTCCCGAAGGCGCCACCAACGGTCACAATGAAATAGTTAGCCCCCTCGAACCCGGTATTGCTCAAATGGGATTCTGGTGCGTTGAAGATTTACGAAAAGCCGGACGCCCGGAAAAAGTGGTAATCGTACCACTTGGTATTCAATACCGCTATGTCCAGCCACCTTGGGAACAACTAGAAAAACTTTTAACTCAGTTAGAAACTGATTGCGGATTAGCAACATTAGATAGTAACAATTTTCCTAATTTAGACACGAATCATCCGAATTCCGAAATTCACCATCACAAATTTCAATATTTACGACTAATTCGATTGGGAAGTTATTTATTGTCAGTAATGGAACAGTTTTATCGGAGATTTTATCATCAAGATTTACCCCCACATCCCGATAAATCAATATCAGAACTGATGACGGAAATCACCAATAATGATTTGGACAATGAAGTGATTATCTCTAGATTAAAATCACTTTTAGATGTGGCTTTACAAGTGGCAGAACAGTATTTTAACTTGAAGCCAAAAGGCAGTTTGATCGACAGATGCCGCCGATTGGAACAAGCAGGATGGGACTATATTTATCGAGAAGATATCAAAGATATTGCAGCACTTTGTCCCTTAGAAAGAGGATTAGCCGATCGCCTAGCCGAAGAAGCCAGTCTCCGAATGTGGCACATGAGACTGGTAGAAAGCTTCGTGTCCGTTACGGGCAAATATGTACAAGAACAACTGACGGCAGAACGCCTCGCCGAAACAACTTTACTACTGTCCGACGTACTGGCTCGCATCAAAGGGGGAAATCCTTTCGGGCGACCGCATTTGGGGAAACAGCAAGTAACAATGACCGTGGGCGAACCGATATCCGTGGACGATCGCTGGGAGGGATATCAAACCAGTCGCAGAATAGCAGTTGCCGAACTCACTCAAGACTTACAAGCAGCTTTAGAAGGGCTAATTAATTAGTCATTAGTCATTAGTCAGTAGCGGTGGCGGCTCACCTTCGTTGAATGGTCAGGAGTCAGTAGTCAGTAGTCATTAAGCCTTCCTATAAGGACAGGGTTCGCAACCCAATTTCCTGATAAACTTTGGAAAGAGGTCTGAGCCACCCCTAAAAAATAAACCCTTGATAATAACCAAGAAAAATAAGCAATGAGTAACAAACCTATCAATTTGTCTAGTAACTCAATAAAAATAAAACTGCTGAATTATTTAGCCCAAGAATTGCTGACTCCCCTCACTTCAGTTAATGGGATGGCCAGTGTGTTGAACCAAGAAATTTATGGTCCCCTGACAAGTAAGCAAAAAGAATATATCGATGTAATCCAAGATAGTAGTCGGTCTTTGCGATCGCTAGTTGAAGAAATTTTAGGACTCGCAGAATTGGATGAATCCTGTTTCACCGTCAAGCGAACAGCAGTAGATATAGAAACTTTGTGCCAGCAGGTTGTGACTAACCTATCGCAACCGGCATCTAAAAGAGAGCAAGAAATTAACCTGTCTATCAGTCCAGGGCCCCGTATTTGGCTGGCAGACAAAGAAAAAGTTCAGCAAATGCTCCACCACTTAATTTTTAGCGTGATTCAATCTGCTGGGGCAGGTAGCGTAATTCGAGTACACGTTGTTCGCAAAGATGATGGCATCAATATGGGAGTTTGGGTGTTTCACCCTTGGTTGGGAGAAAGTTTGCCCCATGCTAAACTCTACTCCGACCACTTGTTAAAACTTGAATCGAGTCAAACTTCCCTAGGGAACTCCCACAGCCGAGAATTGGGAATTGAATCTCAATATTCGCCAGCAGTACAAGCTTCCCAGCCATTAAAGCTTTCTTTCTCTGAGTTGGCGACTTTGGTAGCGGAAAATGCCGCCGATACCACACCAGTGTTAGCTGGCTACGGGGATAGGGAGCGTTTGGGATTGCTGCTGTGCTGTCAGTTGGTGGAAATTCAAGGCGGTAAACTCTCAATTCAAGGAACGCCGGAATCTGGGTATCGCTATGTGCTTTCGCTTCCTTGCGTCAATGCTACTGATTTGTTGGAAAGGTAAAGTTAGTTGTGATTAGTTATTTGTTATTTCTGATTCTCATAACGAATAACGAATAACTAATAACCCATCACCAGGCATCCCCAATCACCAATAACCACTTCCTAATTTTAAATTGAAATGAATTCAGTTTGGCAAAAATTAACTCTAGCAAACTTCCCACTTTTACAATGGCAAAATGGAAGTTATTTATTGAATGTCGCCATTGGTAATGCGCGAAGTTGGCGGCAAAGTAGCTGGCTGATGCAATGGGCAGAACCACTGGGTTTTGTATTGCTGGCTTTGACGTTTGGTTTGGGCCCCTTTGTCAACAATGCCCTGGTGGGTGTGTTGATGGCTGCTGGCGCTGCCTTTTGGGTGCTGCTGACGGTTTCCGACGATCGCGCGATCGCCCTGACACCGATTCACCTGCTAGTATTCCTGTACTGGGGCATTGCTACCGTCGCCACCGCCATGTCCCCAGTGAAAGCAGCAGCTTTTACAGGCTGGACGAAGCTAACGCTGTATTTGCTGTTTTTTGCATTGATGGCTAGGATATTGCGATCGCCCCGTTGGCGATCGTGGTTAATCGCCGTGTTTTTGAACGTCTCTCTCATCGTCAGTTTCTACGGCGTGCGACAGTGGATTGATAAAGTACCACCCCTAGCTACTTGGAACGATCCCACTTCTAGTCAAGCAAATGTCACGCGAGTTTACAGTTTTTTAGGAAATCCCAACTTGCTTGGTTCCTATCTGCTACCGGCAATTGCATTGAGTGCAGCAGCACTTTTTGTGTGGAAAGGATGGGGAACTAAAGCTTTGGCATTGACCATGTTAGTCGTGAATTGCGCCTGTTTGCGCTACACCGACAGCCGTGGGGCTTGGATCGGTTTTGTAGCTTTACTGGTGGTGTTTTTAATCCTGCTGTGGTATTGGTATAGTCCTTTAATGCCTCGGTTCTGGCGGACTTTAGCCCTGCCGTTGGGGTTAGGAGGTTTAGCTGTGGCGTTAATTTTGGGAGTAGTTTTAGTACCATCCCTGCAAGAACGAGTGACGAGTATGTTTATCGGCCGCGGTGACAGCAGCAACAATTTTCGGATTAATGTTTGGACTGCGGTGATTGACATGATTCGCGATCGACCAATTCTCGGCATTGGTCCCGGTAACACTGCTTTTAATAAAGTTTATCCACTGTATATGAAGCCGAAATACACGGCTTTGAGTGCTTATTCGGTGCTTCTAGAAATAGCGGTAGAAACTGGTTTTATCGGTTTGACTTGTTTTCTGTGGCTGCTGACTGTCACCATCAATCAAGGTTTGTTGCAGATCAAAAATCTGCGGGATGCACAATTTCAGCAGCTTAACTCCCAGGAAGAATCCCCAAGTCCCACATCTAATCAGGGGTTTTGGTTGATAGCGGCGATCGCCACTTTAGTCGGCATGATGGCCCACGGCTTTTTCGATACAGTTTGGTATCGACCGGAAGTGAATATGCTGTGGTGGTTGATGGTAGCGATTATTGCCAGTTTTTACAGAAATTCCCAGCAGCCAGATTCAGTCTTGACTACCGAAGAATAAAAGGATTATGTATAGCAATGCCCCGTGGCATTGCTGTCAACTTTCAAAGTGATGACCTGCCAGATTTCTTGATAGTAACCGACCTTCTTTCTATGTGGGTTATATCAATTCCGGTTGTATCGGAATGATTTAACCGCGAAGGCGCTAAGGACGACCCCCCCCTGCCCCCCCCAAGGGGGGAAAGAGGAAGAGAAGAGAGAGTTTAATAATTCCAATGAAGAGAGGATTTGATATTACTATAGCAATCCTAAATCATTTGTGAATTTCTTGCTCCCTCCCCGCGAGTTCGGGGAGGGTTGGGGTGGGGTAAAAAACTTGCGACTCATTTAGGATTGCTATATCAGGAAATCAATTTTTTTATTGATCCACCGATGAATCGTTAGGCTTGTATCCCGGCTGTTTTCGGTCATCTAAACCCGAATCCCTCAGCGAAATTACACTTCTTTGAGTGGGTGACAATCGATCGCCCCCTCGACTCCTACCCCCAGACAGCGGCGATTTTCGAGTTAAAGTTTTCCAAGCAGCCTTAACCCCAGTCACCAGGCTACGAGTTGTAACTTGGACATTGTGCGCTTGCTTTTTGGCAGTACCAAGACTGCGATCGACTTGCTTGACAACTTCCCCCGCACTTTGCACCCCTTCACTAACATCATCCGTCAATTCGCTAATTTCCAGCCCCGTTAACCTAATGGCATCCAAAGTCGGCGGAAATTCACGACAAAGGGTATCAGCGAGCTTTTCCACGCTGTGCGCCGCCCGCGTCAAGGCTTGCACCGCAGGTATGAGAGTCACTAACACAGCCGTTAAACTGACTGCGACTAGCAAAATCGAAAGTCCTAACCAAAAGATGGGTTCGCGCACTGAAATCTCGGATTGGGGGTTTGGGAATTTATATGTGGGTCTAATTTTACTTGATTGTGGGATCAGTCCCAAAGGTAGTCCCGAACAGTTGTGGAATTAGCGGTGCTCCGGCGACTGGGTAGTCGCTGCTGCTTCAGTTTCCGAAAGTGTTTGGCGTTCCCGTTGAGTCGCCTCCAAACCGGCGGCGATCGCCTCTTTAAGTCTAATCAAAGTTTCGTCCCAATGGAGCAGTGCCGATTCCGAAAGTCGATCGGCTTGCAATTGTACGCTAGTTGATAAATCTTCGGCCAACTCCGGCAAAGCATCCGCCGATTTTTTCAAAATCTGCCGCGTCTGCTTGCCCGTTCTCGGTGCCATCAGCAAGCCCGTCAGAGCCCCGATGGCCGAACCCACCAGCAAACCACCAATAAATAATCCTGAACGTTTATTTGACATTGCGATCGCGACCTCCAAAAGTATACTTTTACCACCTTTATAAATATAATTTCTGATTAGCTCAATGGTCGATCGCGCCGCCGCCAAAGCATTCGCCCCAAACCTAGCAATCCCAAAAGTTGCTGAAGTTGTTGAAGTTGCCATTCCAGTTGTTGATAATTTCGCCGCAACTGGTGAGCACCTTGTTGCTTTCTAGCAAAGAAATTAGGTGATTTGGCAAGGACATTGGTGCTACAGCGCTCCAGGGCGGTGATTCTCGCTTCACAAAGTGCGATCGTCCTACCCATTCGCCATATTTTCCAGGCTATATAAAAGCCAACCAGAGATATGAATACATTGATGATTATGACAGCAGCCAGCATTTTTCACCTGTTTTTAACTAGCCTATTTACATTTTTGTAACAGAGAAGATACCCGCCCCACAATAATTTTTTCGAGATTGTGGAACAGGCATCTTGCCTGTTGACAAAAATCAGCCTCAATCTCAGCTTAAATTTTTTAAACTTGAGACATTGCAGGCAAACAAACCTTTGTACCGCCCAAACCGCAATAGCCGTTAGGGTTTTTAGCCAGATACTGCTGATGATAGCTTTCTGCGTAATAAAACTCAGGAGCGTCAATAATCTCAGTAGTAATATTGCCGTAACCTGCTGCCTTGAGAGCTTGCTGGTAAGCATCCCGCGATGCTTCGGCTAGCTGCTTTTGGGTAGCTGAATAAGTGTAAATTCCCGATCGATACTGAGTCCCCGAATCATTTCCCTGACGCATTCCTTGAGTCGGATTGTGACTTTCCCAAAAAACTTTGAGCAGCGTTTCGTAACTAACTTTTTGGGGGTCGAACACAACCAGAACCACTTCATTGTGTCCCGTCATTCCGCTACAAACCTCGTTGTAAGTAGGATTTGGAGTAATCCCAGCCGCATAACCAACGGCGGTTGAAAAAACTCCATCTTGCTGCCAAAACTTGCGTTCGGCTCCCCAAAAACAGCCCAGACCAAACATAGCAGTTTCCATGCCGTTGGGAAAAGGAGGTTTGAGCGGATTGCCGTTAACAAAGTGAGTTGCCGGTACCGGCATCGACTCTGCCCGTCCCGGCAATGCGTCCTGGGAAGAGGGCAGGCTCGACTTTTTGCCAAATCCAAATAGCACCATAGGTTTGTGAGGGGGATCTCTGATAAACATCTTTACCTTACTTAGTTATATCAGATGTACAGTTAAAATAGTGGCACTGTCGAAGTTAAAAGCGATCGCCTACAAGCTAACTTTAACTTTCGTTTTTTTAGCAAGTGACATCTCTCACTAAAAATGCGGTAATAGATCACATTAGCCAGTGCGATATATCACCTAAAAGTGTAAGATTTATCACATTTTTTTGAGGTATTAATCACACGTATTTAATTCAAAATCTGCGATTATCATAAATATCAAGTTATTTTTTGATTCAGGATCGGTTCTTAGGAGTGTATCAAAATGCTTTTAACCTCAGCGACTAAACCATTGAAATCTAATCCATTTATTACTTACCGCGATCCCATGACAGGCAAGTGGGTAGTGGTGAATCAGAATTTACCGATAGCAGCGTCCAACTCCAACACAGTTGCAGCTTAACTGGTAAAAATAATTGTCAATCATCTAGAATAACGAAAAAATTGAAAATGAATACTAAATCTAGAACCCCAACTTATGCAAGGAGTTGGGGTTTTAGATGTTTTGCGACTACTATAATAAGCATTAAAATATTTCTTCCCAGTTGGTAGTGAAGACTTTAGTCGGGAGCATCTCGATTTTGCATAGGCGAAGCATGACCGCTGTAAATCTCTGGTTATCACTAATAAATTGTCTGCGGTCATGCTTCGCCCCTACGAATATATTTGCACTCATTGAGATGCACCCCTTTAGTCCTCACTACCAACCAATTTATAACACCTCTCGTCCCAAATAGGATTGGAGGACTTCCGGCACTTTTACAGTCCCGTCTGGCTGCTGATAATTCTCCAAAATTGCCGCCATTGTACGCCCCACAGCTAAACCCGAACCGTTGAGCGCGTGCACGAATTGAGTGCCTTTTTTGCCCGCTTCTTTAAAGCGAATATTTGCTCGCCGTGCCTGAAAATCTGCGACATTGGAACAACTGGAAATCTCCCGGTATTTGCCGGCATTCGGCAGCCACACCTCTAAATCATAGGTTTTTGCCGCCGCGAAACCTAAATCGCCTGTACATAGTTCGATCGTCCGATAAGGCAATTTCAGCGCCTGCAAAACTCCTTCGGCATCCTGCACTAACTTTTCGTGTTCCTCCGGGGATGTACTCGGATGCACCAGTTTCACTAATTCAACTTTATTAAATTGGTGCAATCGAATTAATCCCCTCGTATCTTTGCCATAACTTCCAGCTTCCCGCCGAAAACAAGGAGTGAAGGAACAGTGATGAATTGGCAACTGTTCTGCTGTCAAGATTTCACCTCGATACAGATTGACAACCGGAACTTCCGAAGTCGGAATTAGCCACAAATCGTCTTGGTCGCATTTAAAACTTTCTTCGGCAAATTTGGGTAATTGACCTGTTGCTGTGAGAGATTCAGTGTTGACTAAAAATGGGGGAATTACTTCTACATAACCAGCTTTTGTGTGCCTATCGAGCATGAATTGAATAATCGCTCTTTCTAGGGCTGCGCCTGCTCCAATTAAGCTGACAAAGCGAGGTTGAGAGATTTTGACAGCGCGTTCAAAGTTGAGTATTCCTAATTTTTCGCCGATTTCCCAGTGCGGCAAAATCCCCGTATTTTGGGGAATGTATTCGTCTCCCCAGCGCCGTATTTCGATGTTTTCATCTTCATTTTTGCCGATGGGGGTTGACGAACTGGGCAAGTTCGGCAACGGCAATAATAGAGCTTCTATTTGAGCTTTTAGGTCTTTTTCCTGTGCTTGCAGTTCGTTGGACTCTGTTCCCACTGCATTGCCTTCTGCTTGCAATGCTTGAACTTCGGGAGATTCTAGGGTTAAACCCGATTTTCTTTTTTGACCGATGAGTTTGGCAATTTCGTTGCTGCGGGCTTGCAGTTGCGATCGCTTCCCTTCCAACTCTCGCTGCTGCTTGTCTAGTTGCACAATGGGCTCGATTTCATAGTTGCCTCCGCGAGTGTTGAGGCTTTCTTGGACAGCTTGGGGATTTTCTCGGATTAATTTTAGGTCTAGCACAGATTTATTCTAAATCTTCAATTCTAAATTAGCAACAACAGAACTAGGGCAAATACAAGTTTTCTCAATGATTTTTCGGGTTAACTATAACTTATTCTCATTGATTTTTGGTTGGTGGTGTCACCAATGAGGGGTTATACCCCACAAAGGGTGCTATACTGGAAACATATTAGTAGATGCACCCTGATATTTTTCTACCCCAGCCAGCAATGGCCGGGTTTTTTGTGTCTGTGGACAGATGACCGTAGACTGTTAAGTGTTGATATCAATTCCGGTTGTATCGGAATGATTTAACCGCGAAGGCGCGAAGTACGCGAAGGCAGATGATTTTATATGACTCTTCGACGAAGCTGAACTCGCCAGCGGGCGCAGCAGTTGACTGTTATCTACTGATAATCATAGAAGATGCGATCGCCAAATTATCTATTCTGCTTCCTAGAAATATTCTCCAGCGAAGGCGGGATTCAATCCTATGTTAAAGACATCCTGAAAGCTTACCTATCTGTTAGCGCCGGGACAAACTGTCCGCCAACAGCGGAAGTTTTTTTATTGCGAGATTCCCCAAATTGCCACAATCCCTTCGAGTCAAAAAATCTCAAGTTTTCTTACCTCAAAACTGAGCCACTTTGGTTTGGCCGTCTGAATTTTGCTGCTAAAATACTGATTAACTTAGTTCAAAAACGCCCTGAACGAGTTTTCTGCGGTCACATTAACCTCGCACCGCTGATTCAAACTTTGTGCGAACCTTTAGGAATTCCTTACACGATTTTAACTTATGGTAAGGAAGTTTGGGAAACACTGCCGCCTAAATATCAAATAGCGATGAGCAAAGCTGATAGTATTTGGACTATTAGCAGGTACACGCGCGATCGCACTTGCTACAATAATCACTTAAGTCCTGAAAAATTTCACCTAGTCCCTTGTATAGTCGATGAAAATTTATTTGCGATCGGTCCCAAATCGGAGGATTTATTGGTAAAATACAATCTGAGTGGTGCTAAAGTATTGATGACTGTCGCCAGATTGCGATCGACGGATACTTACAAAGGTGTAGATATCACAATTAAAGCTTTGCCACAAATAGCGCTAACTTTCCCGAATGTGAAATACTTAGTGATTGGACGCGGAGACGATGAATCGAGATTAGCCAAAATTGCAGCAGATTTGGGAGTTGCTGAAAGAGTAATATTTGCGGGTTTTGTACCCACGGAAAATTTAGCGTCACATTACCGACTTGCTGATGCTTACGTGATGCCTTCTTGGGAAGGATTTGGTATAGTTTACTTGGAAGCACTTGCTTGCGGAATACCCGTACTGGCGGGAGATGCCGACGGTTCAGCCGAGCCGCTGCAAGATGGTAAACTGGGATGGCGAGTTCCTCACCGCAATCAAGACGCAGTAGCAGTTGCTTGTATAGAAATGCTTCAGGGGGAGGATAAAAGGTGCGATCGCCACTGGTTGAGGGAACAAACCATAGTAGAGTTTAGTTTTGGAACCCTTTGTCAATCGATAGCAAAGATTTTTAATATATTTGGGCCAGATTGAGTGGCGTCAGAATACCTAGAACCCCGCAGCACTTTCAGAAGTCCGGGATCTAACAGAATATAATAGTCGTTTAGGGATGTACAATGGAAAGATTAACTCCAAGACGACTGAGAATTTATTGGTTAGGATAGAACTATGCCTACCTGCAAAGACACCCAAGGAGACCATCGTGAACCAAGGCACCCCCAAAATTTCTTTAAAGCTACCCGCTATTAGCAATTGGCTGATACTCTTGGGAATCGCGTGGCTGTTTGCGTCACTGGGTTTGGGTTGGGTAGTTAAATCGATTTTTATTTTAGTAGGTTTTTTGCTACTTACACCTGTGGTTGCTTTTTTTGGTCTCCAGTGGTGGCTGAAACGCAACTTGGTTGAAGGTAAATGTCCCGTCTGTGGGAATGAATTTACAGCTTTAAATCAAACTCAGTGTCAGTGTGCCAACTGCGGTGAACCTTTGAAGGTAGAACAAGGTCATTTTAGTAGGTTGACACCGCCCGGTACGATCGATGTTACCGCAGTTGAAGTGTCAGCCGTGCAACAGTTGGAAGAATAGTTAAAACAACAAATTTTACTTTTCCAAACGAACTGCGTACCACTGCAAAAACTTTCCAGGACCAACATCTAATT
This sequence comes from Microcoleus sp., assembly GCF_041354475.1. NCBI lineage: Bacteria > Bacillati > Cyanobacteriota > Cyanophyceae > Oscillatoriales > Microcoleaceae > Microcoleus > Microcoleus sp. The sequence continues at coordinate 52,502 of NZ_JBGJZU010000014.1, read as the reverse complement.
CACAATAAGTATTAATTAAATACTTGGCTTGCTCTTCCACAGAAGATATTTTTTGGACATCAGGGGGCAATTCTTCCTGGGGAGATGCTAAAATACCTCTGAGCTTTTCTAATAATTCCGCAACAGTCAAAAACTGCTCTGGCTGATTTGTTTCTAGCACTACAAACGTATCTTCATCATACAGTGACATAGTTTCAGAGGTTGAGGTTACTTATTTCTAAAGTTTTGTGGAATTAAGCGATCGAACTATAAAGTCTTATTGAGAGCGGCAAGGCCCAAGGGTTCGATCGTGTTACAATTAAGCACCGTCAGAATTCCTATCGGATTACCGTTATTAACTTAGTTGTTAACAGAGCCGATCCAGCACTTCTGAGGAAATTTGTCAAGTGCAAATTTGTCAAGTGTCAAATTGTCAAGAAATATTCGATCGATCCTTATCTAATTATAACGGATACTATACATTCCATGACTACATCTTCCACTTCAGCGCCAGTGGCGCGCAAACCCTCTAAATCCGAAGGCCTCAAAGAACGGAGCAACTATTTACGAGAACCCGTTGCGACAGAATTGTTACAAGAAACCACCCACTTCACCGAAGAAGGGATTCAGATTCTCAAATTTCACGGCTCCTACCAGCAAGACAACCGGGACAATCGAGTTAAAGGCCAAGAAAAAGACTATCAGTTCATGCTGCGAACCCGCAATCCCGGCGGTTTCGTGCCCCCGCAGCTATACCTCACCCTCGACAAGCTATCGGAAGAATACGGCAACCACACGCTCCGTGTCACCACACGCCAAGGCTTCCAAATTCACGGCGTGCTCAAGAAAAATCTTAAAGCAGTGTTTTCCTCAATTATTAAAAATATGGGGTCAACCTTGGGAGCTTGCGGCGACTTGAACCGCAACGTTATGGCACCGCCAGCACCGTACAAAAATCGGCCAGAATACCAGTATGCACTGCAATACGCTAATAATGTGGCCGATTTGCTGACACCGCAAACAGGAGCTTATTACGAAATTTGGCTGGATGGGGAAAAGGCTGTTAGTGCTCAAGAAGACCCCGCGGTGAAAGCAGCCAGACAGTCAAATGGCAATGGTACAATATTTCACGACGATCGCGAAGAACCGATTTACGGCCAGCACTATATGCCGCGGAAGTTCAAATGTTCCGTGACAGTACCGGGAGATAATTCCGTTGACTTGTACTCTCAGGATTTGAGCTTAGTAGTATTTACCAATGAAGCTGGGGAGTTGGAAGGTTTTAACGTGTTTGCTGGTGGTGGTTTGGGCCGCACTCACAATAAAGAAGAGACTTTTGCGCGGGTTGCCGATGAGATTTGCTATGTTGCCAAGGATGATGTTTACAATTTGGTTAAGGCAATTGTAGCAACTCAAAGAGATTTTGGCGATCGCACAGACAGAAGACACGCCCGACTGAAATACCTGATTCACGACAAAGGTGTAAAGTGGTTCCAGGAAAAAGTAGCCACCTATTTTGGCAAGCCACTAGAACAGTTTAAACCCTTGCCAGAATGGAAGTATTTCGATTTCTTGGGGTGGCACGAACAAGGAGACGGTAAACTGTTTTTGGGCATTTCTGTAGAAAATGGCCGGATTAAAGATGAAGGTTCATTTCAGCTAAAAACAGCTTTGCGGGAAATCGTGCAGAAACACAACTTGCCGATGTTGGTGACACCGCACCAAAACGTGCTGATTTACGATATTTCACCAGATATCAAACAGGAAATTCAGGGAATTCTATCACGCTGTGGGATTCAGGGAGAAACTGCGATCGACCCCTTAGTCCGCTATGCTATGGCTTGTCCTGCCATGCCGACTTGCGGGTTAGCGATTACCGAGTCAGAGCGCGTGATACCGAGCATTTTAGAGCGAATTCGGGCGCTGTTGACCAAAGTCGGCTTAGAAAACGAACATTTTGTAGTGCGAATGACTGGTTGCCCCAATGGATGCGCCCGCCCTTATATGGCAGAATTGGGATTTGTCGGGAGCTCGCCGGAATCTTACCAGATTTGGCTAGGCGGTTCTCCCGAACAAACGAGGCTGGCAAAACCAATTGAGGAAAAGCTGCACGTCAACGACTTTGAAGCTTTTCTAGAGCCAATTTTTGTTTATTTTAAACAAAAACAGCAACAAAGTGAGAGTTTTGGCAATTTTTGCGATCGCGTCGGGTTAGAATCTATCCGTCAATTTATAACCAACTACCAATCTGCTGACTCGATGACAACTGAAATTAATGAATTAGAAGTTACGTCTAGTAACGAAGATGGGAACGAGACAGCCGCGGCTACTGGTAAAGTCCGTCGCCGAATTAGCGTTCGCGATGAAATTTACAACGAGCTCAAAGAAGAAGCAGCCCGTCAGGGTAAGCCAATCACGCAGCTAGCAACAGAGGCAATTTCAAATTATTTAAACAAGATTAAGGAGGAAGCATAAGCCAATTTTCCATGGTCTTCAATAGACCTCTGAAAAAAATAGTATAAAGGCAAAGCATTTGCATAAAAAAAACCTAGAATTTGTCCAATAATTCCGGTGCTTATAAATGCTTTGCCTTTCTCCTCTCTTCCTCTGCGTTCTCTGCGCCCTCTGCGGTTAAATAAAAAAAATATAATCAAAAACGAGCAATCAAAAATTAAATGGCTCAATTACAAAGATTAGCAATTAATGCCGCCAAAATTTCCAACAAATCGATAGACTTAAGCGTCGAACAACAACATTATTTACATCGCGTACTCAGGTTACAAACAGGCGAAAAATTTATTGCAATGGACGGACGAGGGCATTGGTGGCTAGCAGTCCTAGAAGCCCAGGAAACAGGGTTAATTGCGTCGATAATAGAAGAAATCCCGGTTGACAAGGAGCTTGCCGTCGAGGTTAGTTTGATGGCTGCCTTGCCCAAGGGAAACGGGTTTGACGAGGTTGTCAGACAGGCCACAGAGTTAGGTGTGGCAAGTATTGTACCGGTGACGAGCGATCGCACTTTGCTGAAACCTAGTCCTCAAAAAGTCGATCGCTGGAGGCGCATTGCAGCGGAGGCGGCGGAACAGTCGGAACGTCAATTTGTACCGACTATTTTGGAGCCAATTTCGTTTGATTTGGCGGTGAAAGATTGCGGTCAAAAATATCGATATATTTGCGTAGCTCGCGGGGATAATCGGCATTTGTGGGATTGTTTGATTAGTTTAGAACCCCCCCAGCCCCCCTTGGTAAGGGGGGAGCCAGGATTAGAACCCCCCCAGCCCCCCTTGGTAAGGGGGGAGCCAGGATTCGATCCCCCCCAGCCCCCCTTGGTGAGGGGGGAGCCAGGATTAGAACCCCCCCAGCCCCCCTTGGTAAGGGGGGAGCCAGGATTCGATCCCCCCCAGCCCCCCTTGGTAAGGGGGGAGCCAGGATTCGATCCCCCCCAGCCCCCCTTGGTAAGGGGGGAGCCAGGATTAGAACCCCCCCAGCCCCCCTTGGTAAGGGGGGAGCCAGGATTAGAACCCCCCCAGCCCCCCTTGGTAAGGGGGGAGCAAGAATTCGATTCCGCCTTTGTAGGGGCGGTGCCCCCGTGCCCGCCCCCTGGGGGAGAATTATCGATTGTTATAGCAATTGGCCCGGAGGGTGGATGGACTGAGGGTGAGGTGAAAAGGGCGATCGAGTTTGGTTTTGAGCCTGTTTCTTTAGGAAGTAGAATTCTCAGAGCAGTCACTGCTCCAATTGTCGCTTTATCTTTAGTTGGAACGATATTTGAAAAATCTTAATATATCGAAAAAAATCAAGATACTTGCTTGGTTTGGCAATCGCAGGTAAAATGTAAATGAGTAACTATCGCAGGAGTAATATGTTACAGTCAATAGAAGGTATATATCGAAATGGCAAAATAGAGTTATTGGAAATGCCGGCAGACATAGAAGAAGCACAAGTTATTGTTACTTTTCTGCCCAAATCAGGGTTGATAGACTTACCATCTCGCGGCATCGATCGGGAACAAGCCTCAGATTTAAGGTTGCGGCTGACGAGATTTGCTCCTGATTGGGAACGACCAGAAATGGATGTTTATGATGCCTTATCATCGCGGTGATATCGTACTGGTTTTGTTTCCCAATGCAGACTTGCGTACTGCGAAACGTCGTCCTGCTTTGATAGTTCAAGCTAATAATCTGGGGAATGGTTTTGGACAAACAATTACGGCAATGATTACTAGCAATTTAGTGCGATCGGGACACCCAAGCCGCGTTTTTGTTTCCTTAGCAACAGCGGAAGGAAAACAAACAGGACTTTTAGCTGATTCGGTAATTATGACGGACAATCTTGTGACGCTTCTGGAAGTAGAAATCGATCGCAAAATTGGTATCTTGTCAGATATGGCAGCAGTAGATGCAGCACTCAAGCATACTTTAGCAATCTGACAAACAGGGCGAATTGAATTCAGTAAATATGAAAACAAATTTTAAATTAATCAGGTCTACCCTTTATGCTGTCAAGACAAATTATCAAATAGGTGAGTTGACTAGCCATGAAAAAAAAAGTCGAAAAACATAATAATTATTAATTTCTCTATGCTCTCTCTGCGTTCTCTGCGTCCTCTGTGGTTAAATAATTCCGAATTATCCATTGCAAAACCACCAAAAATTCATAAAATAGGTAAATTGAGAACCCATGAAAATAGATTTGAATAAAGGTCGATCGCGCTTTTGGTCGTTAGCGTTAGCGAAGCGATCCGAAGGAAAGCCCTCGAAGAGGATCGCACTTTTGGCAATAGTCGGTACAACATTAGTTTTGGCACAATCTGGGCGCTCTGTCATGGCTCAACAGCTTAATTGCGATCGGCCTCAAGGCGATGTAGAAGTCAGAGCCTGTATTCGGTTAAGGTATGAACTCGCAGACAAGCGGCTGAATGATGTTTATAAACAACTGATTGCTAAGTTGAGCAAGGAAGAAAAAGCCCTACTTTCAGAATCACAATTAGGATGGATTAAAGTGCGAGACAATACCTGCGAGTTTGAAGTGTATAGAAATCGTGGCGGTACGGGTTATCAAGGTTTTTTGAATGAGTGTTTGGAGCGGATGACTAAACAGCGTACAGCCGAATTAGAGAAATATTTTAAGGAAAGGTGAAAAAGGGCGATCGCACGGGGGTTCAGAAACCGGGTTTTTTTACGAAAATACTGCGTTCGTACTCGAAGATTCGGGAAAAAACCCGGTTTCTCTGTCGGAGTGCGTAATTCTTGTCATTTATACAAATTTGTAGGGGCGGTGTCAAGAGTGCCCAGCCCAAAATGCCTACGCCTCATCCATCGGGGCTTGGCTCAAGACTGTGGCTCTGCCAAGGTTTGACAATTTTATGTAAAGTTTTATTACAAAAAACGAGTGTTTTGCATAAAACTTGGGGATTGAGTCTGATAAATAAATAGAAGCTCAAGACTGTGGCGATTGTTGCGGTGGAGGGATGGAATGGTGTATGGGGACAATCCGGCAAATAGGACATCTTAGCAAACAGGGAGGAAAAATGATTAAAGGGCGATCGATATTTAGCTTGATGCTTAGCTTGACAATTGTAGGGTTTGGAGCATTCACCAAACCTCAACTAGCTGCAAAGGCAAATCCATCTCTGATTGATAATAGTGTCACGGCTAATTCTGACGTGATAAATAAGCCGCAAATAGTTGCTCAAAAGTCACAGTCGGGGCTGATAACTTGGAGAGAATTTATAGAACGCGGTGGGAGACGTTTTGTTGACCGCGATTATGACTTGCCTAGTGAGTTTAGAAATGGATATCTTTACATTAATGGAGGAAACTATCATGTAGCTTATATTCTGAAGCAAGGTTTACCTAGCTACCCACCGATTAAATCGGAAATAACGCAAATTGATTACGATTTGGGAGATAGCTATGTAAAATCTGGCAAAGCAATTAGATTTTTCTGGGGTAGCGGTACTGTTGGCGAACGCAATCGTAAAGTGAGAGTGGAAAAACCAGGGGAAGAATGCTTGGAATTTACTTGTTTGCAAGCTCCCTTTATGACGAAGCAGCAAATTAACCGAATTTTGCGCTCCGAAAGACGGATTCCTCAAAAAAAGTGAGGCAAAGATCAAAAGACAATCGCCTCTGTCAAAACAAGTAGCTAGAGAGCGATCGCACAAACCAAACATCTCAGAAAACAGACAGTAAAAATCATGAAATATCGAGGTATGCAATGAAGTATTTGATATTGGGATTAATCGCCGTCCCTTGTTTTCCCATGAAGACGATGGCGCAACCCGTCACCTATCCCGCTGCGGATTCGGTGCAAATTGCAGCTAACAGAGCACCTGAAAAAGCGATCGATGGTTTGACTGACTTTATTTTCTACAATCTGCATCCACAACTGAATCGTCGCAAAATCCGCTCCGATGAAACGCAGTACATCAAAGAATGGGCTGCTATCAAAAAAGTGGTGAGCAACGATAACTTGGTGTACGAGCGGGACTGTGGTAGAAACCTGAATAATAATTATGAGTGGCGACTTTCCAAGTATGACAGTTCGGGTCTGGGTCAAGGAAGAAATGCGTCGCCTTTATCTAGTCCTGTGTTGAACAAAGTAGCAGATGCCGTATTCTACGGCCGTCATCCCGAATTGGACTACCGGAGAATACAACCGATAGAGACTTCCTTGGCGTCGGAGTGGTTGCAAATCCGGCGGGCTATCAGTTCGTTGCATCCTTGTTACTGAAGCTGCATCTATTACCTACCAATTCAACTATTGTTTGTAAAGCTTTGCAACAGTCGATCGGTATTTTGCATAAAAGTAGCGGGTTGAGGCTGACAGATAAATAGAGGGCTTTGGGTCTTGCGGCAGTTGCGGTGCGGTAAGGTGCTTGGGTGCGGAACAAGGCATTTTAGTAAACAGAGAGGAAAAAGTGTGAAAGGGCGATCGATTTTGAACTTGATGGTGTGGTTGGCAGTGTTGGGTACTGCTTCGGTATCAGTTTTGGCACAAGGGCGATTATCCCCAACAAACCAAAAGATATTGGAGGGGCGATCGCAAATAATTGCTCAACAGCCAAAATCTCAACTTATCACTTGGAAGGAATTTGTAGAACGGGGTGGCAGGCGTTTTGTCAATTACGATTACGACCTACCGCCCGAGTTTAGGAATGGCTATGTTTACATCAATCCAGGAGCTGATAATACTACAGCTTATATTCTCAAACAAGGTTTATCTAGCTACCCACCGATAAAAAGTGGAATAGGAGAAATTGATGCTGCTGCGGCACATAGGTATGTAAACTCGGGCAAAGCAATTAGATTTTATTGGGGAGGCGGTGCAGGTACTTATCAAACTTATGGAAAAGATACTGAAGTTAGATTTTTAGATGGACCAGGCGAAGGATGCTTAAGGCTTAGTTGTTTGGTAGCCCCTTTTATGACTAACGAGCAAATCAGTCGCATTCTGCGCTCTGAAAGAGAAATAAAACAAAAAAATTGAGGTAAATATGAAAGTGCGATCGATTTTTAGCTTGATAATGAGTTTTGCAATTTTAGGTGCTGCTTCCTGTTTCTTAGGAGGAGTAGCCAAAGCTGAAACCAAGACAGCCGAATCTGGGAATGTGAGAGCAGAAGTTTCATTTCAGTCAACGAGCGGACTTTGTTCGCAAAACCCACAACTGAAATTAGTTCGCAAAGGTCAAACAGTTTTCAATCAAAATATACCGAAAGAAGAAGTTGGTTACTGTCGGTTATCTGACCTTCAAGTTCGGGACTTGGATAAAGACAACGAACCAGAAATTATATTAGATATATTTTCTGGTGGCGCTCATTGTTGCACGTTTTCTCTGATTTATCGCTACGATGCCAAAACCCAAAAATACACAGCAATAACTCATCCTTGGGGAAACGGCGGCCGCTACGGGATTGAGGATGTAAATAAAGATGGCAATTTAGAATTTGTCGATCGCGATGACCGTTTTGCTTATAAGTTTTCATCTTATGCAGGCTCTCGTTATCCCTTACAAATTTGGCAATACCGTCAGGGAAAAATGATAGATGTAACCCGTCGCTATTCCCAACAAGTTAAAAACCATGCTGATCAGCTATGGCAAGAATACACTAAAATCAAACAATTTGACGGAGGCAAAGCAGCCTTAGCTGCCTATTTAGCTGATAAATATTTGTTGGGTGAAGGTGAGGATGGATGGAGGCGGGTGCAGGAAGCTTACAAAGAGAGCGATCGCAGTCAATTTTTCACTGAACTGCGAAAGTTTCTGGGAGAGACTGGCTACATTCGTTAGGAATAGATTTGATGGGTAAGGTTAACTGTTTTAACAATCAGGAGAAAGAATTGATGAAAGGGCGATCGCTATTTTATTTAACGCTAAGTCTGTTAGTATTCAGTGTTAATCCACTACCAGTCAGGTCACAGAACTTACAACCACAATTAGTAGTACAAAATACGACAAATGCTTTTCCTGATTGGACGTGGGCTAATTTAGAGAAAATTCTTTCGGAGCTACAAAGAGATTATGTAGGAGATAATTCGAGCCTAACTCGTCTGGTTTCTTTTTACTTTCCACCTGGTTTTGCTAAAGGTCAGGTTGCTTTAAGCGTTTATGGAAGTGGTGGTATAGAATACATTGTAGCACGAGAGGGTATTCAGATTCCAGGTCTTAGCACAATTCGTGTGGCCGGTTTTGCCCCAAGTATTCCTATTAGGGATCGAGACAAATATCCAGGGATATCTCAGTTTCCTCAAAGTCTCTACCAACAAGGGAAGGTAATTCTTGTCAGATTAAGCACTCTCCGATTCATTGAGCGTTTTACTAGCATGGCAAAGTCTGGAATAAAAGTTAAATTGTCAGATGGTCGCAATGCTTATTACTCAAATGAGTCAGCTTGCAGTTCGCTTGAGCCACAACAAGAGTTTCAATCTTCATTTGTTTGTGTTAGTAGTAAGCTGGGTTCAATAGAAAACTTAAGGATTCTTGACTCTATTATTACCAGAAAATTAATAGAAAAATAAAGGAGCAATACCAATCGATGCTAAACTTAAAGAACTCAACCAAGTTGGTCGCATTACTAATCGGCACAATAGTCATTGTTTCTATGTGGGCAACATCAGTCAACGCTCAAACGGAACTCACAGAAAACTCGAAATTAGCACTTAATGGCATCGGACCGATCCGAGTTGGCATGACAGTTGATGAAGCATCGCGGGCTACTGGAGTGAGGTTGGTGAAAACCCTAAGTGCGGGTCGTACTGAAGAGTATTGTTCCTATTTTGAACCGCAAGGAGAGCCAAAAGGAATTAGCTTTATGGTAATCAACGGTCGTATTTCCAGAATAGATATTAGCAGCGATCGCATTACTACGATTAAAGGAGCTAGAATCGGGGACACTGAAGAACGAATTTTCTCTTTATATCCAGGGCAAATTCAAGCAACTAGACATCCTTACCAGGGACGCTCACCTTACAATGGAAAATACCTAACATTTGTACCTAAAGATGCGACTGATAAAAACTACCGCATAATTTTTGAGACTAGCAAAAATCGTGTAGAGCGCTTTCGTTCTGGTAAACTTCCTGAAGTTGAGGCGATTGAAGGCTGCTTTTAATACGAGAAGCAAAGTGAATGAATTAGAAAAGTATTGAATACGGACATAGAGGAGGAATAGCACTCAATGCGAAAGTTAAACAGTTTACCCAAGTTTGTTACCTTACTAATCGGCACAATTGTCATTTTTGTGGTTTGGGTAACATCAGTCAACGCTCAAGTGCAACTCACAGAGCGATCGAAACTAGCGCTAAACGGCATAGGGCCGATTAGAGTCGGGATGACAGTTGATGAAGCCTCGCAATCTGCTGGAGTTAGATTAGTCAAAACCCAAAGTGGTGGTGAAGAATATGGATGTTTCTATTTTAAGCCACAGGTCGAGCCAAAAGCAATTAGCTTGATGGTAACAAAAGGTCGCATTGCCAGAGTGGATATTAACAATGAGCGCATAACTACCATCAAAGGTGCAAAAATTGGGGATACTGAAGAGCAGATTTTTTCTCTATATCCTGGGCAAATTCAAGCAACTCCTCATCCTTATGTAAGTAGACCACCTCGTAATGGGAAATATCTAACTTTTGTTCCTAAAGACGCGGCTGACAAAAACTACCGTATTATTTTTGAGACAAGCGGTAATCGGGTAACAAGATTTAGGTCTGGCCAACTGCCAGAAGTTGAGTATATAGAAGGCTGTTTGTAATCTGGCAAGTAATTTGTGTTTGTGATATCAACTACAAAGGAGACAAAAAAGATGATGAAAAAAGGTAGAGTATTTTTCGGTGCAGTTGCAACATTGGTGATTTTAGGAGTTGGCTGTTTGGTCGAATCAAAGCACAGCATGGGGTTAGCAACGAAAACTAAAAGCTTACTAGCAGCAGGATTACCCGGTGAGTTGAAAATAGCTCAATCACAAGATCCATGTCCAAGAGGCCCTAGCGTTGCTCCAACTAAAGAAACTAGGAAAATTAGAGAGGAAAAATTTGGCTTCTCGTTTGATATTCCAACGAACTATCAAACTGAAAAAATGCAGGATAATACTCTGACGATAAGTTTGTACAACCCTGCTGATATTAAATTATTAGAATGTGGCAAAAAGAATCGGCTCCGTGGTGCCGGTCATGGAACTTTACCTGTGTGGGTGACGGTACAACCAACCACACCTGAAACTCGCCTTCTTCCTGAACTTAGTGCAACTACTCTGAGATTAGAAAATATTAGAGAGACAACAATTGCTAAACAAAAAGCTTTCGTTTACAGTACTAAGCATAGTCTAGATGGAGCAGAAATAGATAAGGCAGATACTTATTTGAAAGCTAGTTTACTTACCCCAGACCAGCGAAATATAGTTACCATTTATACTCGTAACTTCGGAGGGAAAAACATTGGTTCTGTTGAGCAGAAAGTATTTAACACAGTGATTTCATCATTTGCTTTTGTGATATAATTGCGTACAAAGAGAGGAAAGATTATGAAAGGGCGATCTATTTTGGGCTTGATAGTAAGTTTTGCAATAACATCTCAAAGTGTTTTCACACAATCTATAGCTGTAGAATCTAAAAGAGATAGCGTTACCCCATCTCAACAGGAGGCAAGTGCAATCCTTCAAGCTATCTGCGGTCGAGATGATGTGTTTCCTAATCGCGAACGGGGTGGCCAATTAGCTTGTAGAAAATGTCCCTCATTTACTGGAGCGGGCAGTAGAGGTTCTTTGAGTCCATTTACTCTTGAAAAAGTTGTGTATGGCAGTTTTACCCAAGCTGGTACTCGCGAGGCTTTAGCTGATTTTGATGGTTGCGAATCACACGGTCAATTTTACGGAGGAAGCGTATTGCTGCGACGTTCGAGTCAAGGGTGGTCAGCATTGCGATATGAATCGGGGTTGCGCTCGAATAACTGCCTCAAATTTCCTAGTAAGAACGGTCGAGACTTACTCGTATGCCAGGGCTACTATGCACAAATGGGCCACTCTTATGATTGGCTAGATGCTATACAAATTGGCTCATCTGAAACCCAAAAAAGTCAGCAGATCCACCTAATTTCTAAAACAACTTTCAATCCTCCATTTTATGAAACGCGGATTGAAGACTGGACAGCACAGGACATTGACAAAGATGGTCGCCCAGATTTGAGCATTAGAGTAAGAGAGGCAAAATCTGCTACCAAACCCCTTGGCTTTGAGGCTAGATTTGCTTCTCACCTTCCAAATCCTACCTTCCATCGACTGACATTTTTATTCGATGGTCAGTCGTTTCGTGCAACGCCAGATACAGCACAACTCAAGCAGCGTATCGAACGTAAATAGATTTTTAGCAAGCTGAGAGGAAAAAATATGAAAGGGCGATCGCTTTTGGGTTTGACAATAAGTTTGACAATTTTGTGTACTTGTTCTTTAGCAGTATTTGCAAATTCTGACCGATATCCGACCGATGCCGAACTTAAGAAGTTGAGGCTGGATCTTGAGAAACAGATTAATTTATTACAACAAATTACCAGAAAAGATCCTCCAGAAATTAACCAGTTGAGGACTTTGCGATCGGCTTGGTCAAAAGTAGATCCAGGTGTGGTTTCTTTTTTGGGTTCGTACAGAGCATTAGAAGAAGGAAAATTTATTTATCCTTCAAATACCAAAGGTCGTGTTTGTATCATCGATACTTATCTTATGGGTAGAGGAGGAAGCACAGCAGAATCCAACGGTATATTATTTACGGTTGGTTCCGTATCTAATGGAACAATCCGCACCACTAACAATCATGTATTTATTCAAAAAGGAGATTATTTAGGAGACACATACGTTCAAAAAGACGAAGCAAGGCTTTACGGTTATAATCTGATAGGTTCATTAAAACCTCCAAGCGTTACACATATTCCTGGGTTCAACATAAACTACTTACCCGATTGGGTAAAGCAGGAAATAATTCAAAAGTTTAAGGAAGCTGGCTGTACTGCTTCACTGCCAAACAGACGGTAGTATTTATAACACTGAAACAATCAACACAAAAATGAGGATTAAGTTTATGAAAGAGATCTCGCTTTTTGGCTTGATGGTAGGTTTTGTAATTTTTGGTGCTGGTTCTGAATCAGTTTTGGCACAAACAACGATCGCAGTTCCAGCTATAAAATTCTGCGTTGATTCGGGAATCAATGTATCTAGAGGAGATTCCTTACAATTTTCAGCAAGTGGTCAAGGAAGTTACGGTTATGAAGGCTCGCCTGTAAATAGTACCCCCCTAACTAATCCTGATGGCGACAGGTTTGTGAATGGAGTCAATATCGGTAAAAAGGATGACCCTAATGCTATATATAAAGGTTTTATTGGTGGGCTTGTAGGTAAGGTTGGTACAAATGGCAATTATTTTTTTATAGGCTCAAATAATCAACTATCTATGGGTCAGTCGGGAAGGCTATTTCTTTGCTATAACGATGTAGCTAATTCCTTCAATAACAATACTGGAGGTTATAGAGTCTCTATTAATAGAATATCCGATCCAAATCAACAAAATACAGCAGGACGCCCTCTCCAAACCAACAGACTACCACAGGGCGATCGCCCTGTGGTAGCCCAGAATGTCAACCAGTTTAACCGCTTTGAGATTGGAAAGCTGAGTACAGGTGAAAAAATACTGCGCGTTCCCCCCGAACAAATGTTGCAAAGTCCATTCAAAGAAGCTATGCGACAACCCCTTAGACCAATATCTGACGAGCAAAAACAATTTATTTCAAGAGAAGACTCCGGGATTTTTTTATGGAATGGCAGAAAGCTGATATTTACTGGTCTGGGAGTTGCTACGCTAGCAGATTTAAAAATCGGGAATCAGACTTACTGGGTTACTCTTGTTACTTCAACTTTTGGCGACGGCCCCTTGGAAATCTCTCAGCCAAATTTTGTCAATTCAAAAAGAGTAATTTTAAGTGGTGCTGAACCCCACAGAGGCTCAAGCAGTCCTACTACTCCAGTAAACTCTCTTAGTGAATTGAAAATAGACTCTAGTAAAAATGGCTTTTTTTACGGCACTGTTAGGTATGGAAATGGCTGGAACTATCCAGTTATTACCTATTTATTAGACCTCCGCATTGCTGCTGCAAATCCCAATCAAAATGTGGTGGTGTGTGAATCTTCTAGATACACGTATCTACGAAGTGGGGTTTCTCCTACAAAGGAGAACCCAGATTGTAGAACGGGGCAACAGGTGATAGCAAGGCGATCGCTTTCTCCCAGCCAACAGACACCGACAGCAGGGCGATCGCCCTCTTCAAATCAACAGAATCCACAGAGACAAACCCAGATCAATGGCGATGACACAATAGTTTATAATAATATTGTGTGTAGTGGTAAAACCAGAAATTTTTTAGGACAAGAATCTCCGGCTTCTTGTAGGAGCAAAGAAGCAGATTCTCGACTTATATTCAATAGCATCACATGGGAGAGACAAGCAGATCGTTCCATCAAAGTTGAAATGAAAGTATTCAATCAAGGTTCTGCTGAAGCTTTAGTCCAGATATATAATTCCAAGAAACAGCTAGTGAAGATTAAAATCATTGAGGGTAATAAACCTCCCACAGGATTGATTGATTCCGGTATTGATATGTTTACAAGGTTTCCTGTCTCCTTGTTTAATCAATATTCTTTGACAGATGCCAGGAAAAATTTAAACGAGCAAGAGTTTTCGGATAACAATAAGAATAGCCTCATTATTCCGCCTGGGGGATATTTAAAAATAACCAAGTCAAGTAACGAAGCATTTAGGTATAATGCTGCTATGTTATCCCTTGAGTTAGTATTGCTCACTCAAGGAGATCCAGGGTTTGCTAAAGACGAGACAGTGAAGCAATTTGTCAAAAGATTTGCCGAAGAAGCATATTTTTCCCGGACATCCAAAACCACTATCAACTTCTTCAAGAGTGAACCTAGTAGTCAAGCTATGTTCACAATGGATTTGGTCGATCCTAATAAAGCTGCTGAAGTATTCAAACAATTAATTGAGTTTTCAGTCTCAGGGGAAAGCGATCCATCTAAAAACCCATTTATAGGAGCTTTCCTAGATGTATATAAAGATGTCGGTAACATTGGTCTAGAAATTGCCCTTGATAAATTCATCCTGCCAGGACTGGGTACATTTGTAAAAGCTACTAGAATAACTGGCAGTAAGTTAAACACATTTGCAAGAGGGGCAGACCTTTATTATGCTACAGCAGCAGGCGAAAAAGCTACTATTACCTTAGAAGATGCTGATAAACTTCGCAATTAAAATTGCTATTTCAATAGTTAATAAGCTGGCATTCTAAGCTTGTAGATGAGAAATAATGAAAATAAGGAGATTACTTATGAAAGCGCGATCGCCAATCACCATTACAATTAGTTTAGGCATTTGTACGGTATTTGGAGCTTACTGTCTGACAAAACCCCAAACTGCAAATGCTGAACCCGCACCTATGTTTAGACCCATTCTTAGAGAGATTCAAACTCAGCTTCCTAGAGGATGGGTAATGCGCCTACCTTCAAGTGTTAATATCAGCGAAATTCAACTTTACCCACAAGTCATTACAACCATCCCAGGAGAGTTTGCTGTCTGGCTAAATTCACAACCGAACTGCACGAGTAGATCCTGTCAATTTGGAATTATTACGGTAGCGCAAAATTCAACCTATGATAATAATCTGCGTTCCAAATCCATTTTTACCCTTAAGGAACTTGAAAGAGTTAACGAAATTAGAAGGCGTGGTTATGAAAATTGGACAGAAGCTGATAAAAGAGACTTGATCCGCTCAGAGATGGCAGTCCTAGAAAGGACACCTATCACTTTAAAGCAAGGTATTGAGGGTCTTTTCGTCGTTCAAAATTCTGGAGGGGCTTCAACTCCACCTTCTTTGAGCGTGATTTGGAAGCAAGATGGTCTAAATTATCGGGTAAGTCTAAGAGGCGGATTCGATCGCCAGCGCAATATTGTATCACAACGCGATAAATCAGCATTGATTAATTTAGCTAGTTCTATGGCTAACGAATCTCCGATTCAAAGTGTCAGATAAAAAATGAGGATAAAGTTTATGAAAGTGCGATCGCTTTTGGGTTTAACAATAGGTTTGACAATTTTGTGTGCTTGGTCTTTAGCAGTATTTGCACAGTCGAGACAGGCTACGGATAATTCTCAGATGATAAGCTGGCCGCAAAATGTTGCTCAACAACCCAAGTCTGAGCTTATAACTTGGAGAGAATTTGTAGAACAAGGTGGGGGACGTGAGATCCGTACTGATTACGACTTACCTGAAGAATTTAGGAATGGTTTCGTTTACTTTAATTATAAACTTAGTGCGATTCAAGCCTATATTTTTAATAGCGGTTTATCTAGCTACCCACCTCTAAATGGTGGAATAGAGTCAATTGACGCTGCTCTAGGAGAGAAGTATGTAAAATCTGGCAAAGCAATTAAGTTTTACTGGAATTTAGGTAACTCTGGTTTGAAATATGCAAATGACACTCAAGTTAGATTCTCAGAGAAAGGAACTGGTCGTTTTGGAAGTACCTATTTAACAGCTCCTTTTATGACTAATGAGCAAATCAGCCGCATTCTGCGTTCAGGAAGACCGATTCCACAAAAAAAATGAGGTAAATATGAAAAAGCGATCGCCCATAATCATCACCATCATCACCGCAATCCTAGCCGCCAGTATACAATGTGTAACGGCCCAGCGATCGCCAAATCAAGGGCAATTGCTAGCCAATGCTCAGCTATCTGACAAACAAACAAATCAGCTTAAGTCTCTCGGAGTTAAAGTTGCCGTTCCTAGCTATATTCCCGCCGGATTTCAGGTGGCGAGCGTTCAAGTTAAACCTTGTCCTTCAGGAGTCCGCCGTTTTTGCCCTAACTACGCAATCATCTATCGCAACCCCAATAACTCTTGCTTTGCTATTGAATCCACCGGTGGCGGTATTGGCGATATGCCATCGGCTGACTTGGAGCAGAGTTATCCAGTCAACAATTCAATATTGGGCAAAAGTGAAGTGTTAAAATATCGTAAAAACGATCGACTTTCTGGCCCTACTTTAACAGGATCTTGGATGGGGAAAGGCCCATTTTACAGATTTACTGGTGCGGGTTCTCGTCTTTTCTTAGATACACCGACTCCAGAGTTATCTAATTGTAAGGACATTAGCCCCCAAGAAGCTGTCCGGGTTTGGGAATCTCTGCGATACTTGCCCTAAAACTCTTAAATAATAGCAGCATATTGTCCTCAGTAACCCCTATATTACAGTTTTTGAATTCGACTGCTTTTGATAACCCGATCGACAGTCACGTCTAATTCTGGGAAAGTTGGAGAAATAATGCGATCGCAGTCTGTAAACCCTTGAACCTGATAACTCCCATCTACTAAATGGTAAACAAAAACGTTAGGAACTTTTGGATTACCCAGATAATATCTAGATGCGATCGCCAAAAAATCCACAATCCAATATTCACAAATACCCAGCCGTTGATATTCATCGAACTTATCAACGTAATCATCTTCCCAGTTTGTTGAAACCACCTCAACCGCTAACTGAATCGGTTCCCTTAAAGCACCATAAGCTAATACATTGCTATTCCACAAAGAAGCGCTTACCACCCCAACATCAGGATTTCTACCTTGTTCTTGTCCCCCAGCCATTACAGTTCTAATTCGGATGTCCTTATCAACGATATAATCAAGTCCTAAACGTTCGTTTTCTCCATCAAAACACTTGACCAGATAGCGCGCCACATTTTTATGAGCTCTTGTTGCGTCCACCTCGACCATTTCTCCGTTTACAAGTTCGTAGATGCCATAACCATCAGGATACTGTTCGAGAAAATCCTCAAAAGAAAGTTTAACTGCTGTTTGCACCATAACTAATTTTTTTTTATACTTGTGTGTTAATTCTAATCATTTTTAACTAAACTTAAACCAACCGCTACGCAAACTCAAAAACAGGTGTTTCAATCACCCTAATAGGCTTTCTATCTTCCCAAATCATCTTCTGCAACTGTTCCACAGTTTCAGGTAAAAAAAATCGCTCTCCCGTTTCCAAACACACTCTAGCAGGAACATTTTCAATAATAATAAATTTACCATTGAGTTCAAGCGTGTAAGTTACCTTTTGTTCCACCATTGTTTCTTTCCAGATGTCATTGTTCATTTTGATTTATCCTTAACTTAAAATCAATCCAAATTTTCGGATCTGGCTCGTATAAAGTAATGATTTTTACCAAAGGACGAGATGGATAACTGCACTGAACGTGCAAAGGTCTATTGGTATACGAATATATTTGCCAAACACAGATGCACCCGTCAAGAACAGGCAGGATGCTTGTTACACAATAATTATGGGAGAGGTCTAATAGTTTCATATAATATCCATAATTTAACATATCAAAGCAAAAATTGTTAACCTGTGGCGGAACCAACCAAACATCAGCCAAAATATAAAAAACGCCATTCCCCCAACCGCCATGACAGACATCCACCAAATCGTCACCGCCCTAGAAGACAAAGAATACAAACAAGCCGCCCAACTCATCAAACAACTTCAAACAGAATCCCCCGAAAATCCCTGGGTGAAATACTACATCGCCCGTTACTACGAACTCACCAATAACCCCAAAAAAGCCGAAACCACCTACAAACAAATACTCCGCGACATCACCAATCCCAAAATCATCTCCCAAGCCCGTCAAGGGATTCAACGGATTGAAACCGCAGCACAAGATAGACTCCAAGAAGCCATAGAAACCGCCAAAAACGACCCCAGCAACCTCGAACCAGCACTCCTGATCCTGGAAGCCGTCACCCCCGAAGACAAACCCGCAGCCATCCAAAATATCAGCAGAATCTTTCAAACCGACACCTATACAACTCGGATGCAAGTTCAAAGCCGCGGCTGGAGACTGTATAAAACCGGCCCCATCGCCGAACTCCAAATCTACGGCGAAGAACTCCTCAACGCCGGAATCCCCGTATTCTGGGGAACCCTAGCCGATATTCAAAAAATCCAAATCTTTCGAGTTCAACACTTCCAATCCCTGTCTCCCCCCGTCGTGGTTTGTAAAGATACACTGGATAGACTAGGTGCGATCGAATTTAACTGGTCAGAAATCAGCCAAAGAGTAGAAGGATTATTACCCATGTTTATGGAAATCATGGACTACTCACCCCATCGCAGAACCGAGCAATTTCGCCACAAAGAAATCACCCAAGATTACGCTCAAATCTGCGATTTACACATCCCTAGTCGCCACTGTATTCTCCGAATTTGCGACCAAAGTTACGAATTTCAACAAGGAATTGACTTTACCCAAATTTCAGCAGATATTCCCGCTTCAGCCCCCAAAAAACCCAAATCTGGTTCCCAAAAACCTCGACAAATCCCTCAAAGTACCACCAGAATCAACTGGAATCACTTACTAGAAATACTTGACCAACAGCTTGATGTGACAGTGTGGTCAGAATTTACTCCCTTTGCCGAGACAGTTCTGGATTACACTCATATGTTAAGCAACATCGAATCTTATGTAGAGGTCGATCGCAAATCCGAAACCCCTTGGGACCCTGCTTTCCAGCTATACAGCGGATTAGCCTTCCTGAAAAACCTAGGAAATAGGTAATAGTAATAAAAAGTTAAATATTAAAAATCACAAACACCAGTGTTAAATTTTTAATATTAGTATTTGCAATTTTCCTATTACCTATTACCTATTACCTATTACCTATTACCTATAGCAATCCTAAATCATTTGTGAATTTCTTACTCCCTCCCCTTCATAAGGGGAGGGTTGGGGTGGGGTAAAAAACTTTACGACTCATTTAGGACTGCTATATTACCTACTTGGTTTTTACCTGACGAGCCATTTCCCGGAAATTATTCATGCTGGGTCCAGGAGTCCTACGGCTGGTATTTGGTGTTGGCATTAAATTATTAGGAGCAAAGGTCAGAGTCGGTTCGCTAGAACTCGATACTTTTCCGTTAGTTGCTGCTGCTGTGGCTACTTTCACAGGTTCTTTTTCTGGCTGAGGCTTTTTGGCTGTTTCTGTCTTGGGTTTCTTAGCGGGTTCCGATTTGGGATCACTCGCTTTTGCTAATGCTGGGAATGCGACTACTGGTTCAGGCTGTTTAGCAGCAGCAAGCTCAACTTTCGGTGACTCCTTCCCATCAGAGTTTCCCAAATCTAGAAAATATTCAGACTTTTTGAAGCCCAATAATCCGCCGATAAACCCGAAAATAGCGCCGAAGAAATTTTTGATAAAACCAAACATTAGATTTACTCCTTTTGTTTTTTTAGAGAAATTTGTCCCAGCTTGTCAACAAAGTTAGACTACGAGGTAAAGAAACCTTTGTCTATATTTATTCATCAAAGTTTACATTTCGTGAGTAAAAACACCCATAGCTTAGTAATTTTTACTCAGTAATAGTAGTCTGAGCTTTGCACTTATTTACGATTATCTCAGAATAGATGACAGATTTCCGACTTAACTCGATCCGATTCGCCATCTGTCCTACTAGGGGTCAAACTCCCTAGGTGAGTGATTTATGCTGTAGTCGATCAGAAATTTCCTCTCCAAATGAACAGTTCGCTCGATCGCAATCCAGTCATCCTGGTACACGGTATCTGGGATACAAAAACAATTTTCAACACTTTGTCAGCCCACCTCAGCCAACTCGGATGGCCTGTACATAGCCTCAACCTCACCCCCAACGACGGTAGCATCGGCCTCGACTCACTAGCGAAGCAACTAGCAGACTACATTTCTGAGGCTTTCGATCCAGAACAGGCGATCGACATAGTAGGCTACAGCATGGGCGGCATAGTCAGCCGCTACTACGTTCAGCGACTGGGAGGAATTAATCGCGTCCAGCGTTTCATCACCATATCTTCCCCCCACAGCGGCACTCTCACCGCCTATTCTCTCCCCTTACCAGGATACTTGCATATGCGTCCCGATAGTGACTTACTGCGAGATTTAAATCAAGATGTCACCATGCTCAAACGCATCAATTTCACATCTATGTGGACACCCTTTGACATGATGATAGTACCTGCAAAAAGCTCCCAAATGCCAGTAGGTAAAGAAGTGAAACTCAATGTTTTGCTGCACCGCCAAATGGTAACAGAACCCCAAAGTATCAACGCCTTAGTTACAGAACTAACAGCACCTATTAAAAATAAAATTTCCAGCTAATCATGAATAGCAATTCTAGCTATAACCCAGTGTTACTGATTCACGGCATCTTCAGAAAATCGGGGATTTTTAATAAAATGTCCGGCTATCTTACCAAACTAGGATGGTCAGTATATAGCCTTGACCTCGCACCCAATTGGGGCAACACCAGCCTGGAAGAATTAGCCCAACAACTGGCCGATTATATAGACACAAACTTCGACCCACAACAGCCTTTAGATTTAGTAGGATTGAGCATGGGAGGTTTGGTCGCTCGCTACTATCTGCAAAGGCTAGGTGGAATTAACCGAGTGCAGCGATTTATTGCCCTATCTTCTCCTCATAGTGGCACTTGGACTGCTTACACTTTGTGGGGAAAAGGCTGTGTTCAAATGCGTCCTGGCAGTGTTTTTTTAGAAGATTTGAATCGAGATGCTAATCTGTTGAAAAAGGTCAATTTTACTTCTATTTGGACACCTTGGGATTTCATCATTGTGCCTGCTTCTAGTTCCCAAATATCCGCAGCTAAAGATGTGAAGTTGTCAGTATTTGCTCATGCTATGATGGCGAGAAATTCTCGGAGCTTAAAAGCAGTTGCTGAAGCACTTTCAGCACCATTGGAAGTTCACCAGTAGGTTAACTTAATAAAACCTAAAATTGTCTTTTCTATTGCAAATGGTGATTATTGCCCCCTGCCATCAAACAGCATCGCCTACTTCGGCATATTCGCTCAGCCCAAAAATTGCCTCAGCTTCACAGTAATACTTGAATTCCAGTATATTGTGAGCAGGGTCTTCTAAGAAGAAAGTGCGGTGCTCTGTAGGCAAACCCACAAACCGTCTTCTCGGTTCTTGATAGAAGTTCAAGTTGTTTTGTTGTGCTTTTTCTAACAAGCTTTCCCAGTCGGCCTCGGAGGTAAAAACTAATCCAAAATGTCGGGGATAGATACCTCTTTGAGGTGTCAAAGGTTCGTGGCTAAGGTGGGCGACAATTTGATTGCCACACAAACCCATAATCACCGAATTCGGGGATTCGCGACCTAATTCGCAGCCGAGCCCGTCCACATAGAAGGCTTTTGTTTGAGCAATATCGCTCACGGGGAAGGCAAGATGAAATAAGACTTTGTTCATGGAGGTAAAAAGATGACTGTGCAGAATTCTGAGTTGTGGTTTAATTATTTATCTTGGTCTAATCCTTGGTTGGTGGCGATCGCCCTTAATACAATTTTACTGGCGATCGCCACGATTACTCCCAAAAAATTACTCACTCCGGCTGGGCAATTTCACGGCTGGCTGTTAGGTGTCATCATCTGGGGTTGTTTGGGATGGCAAGGCTATGCTGTGGTGATGTTCTACTTTCTCGTCGGATCGGGAGTTACTCGGATTGGCCAAGCCCAAAAAGAGGCAGAAGGCATAGCCGAAAAGCGTTCCGGCGCGCGAGGCCCGGAAAATGTGTGGGGTTCTGCTTTAACCGCTACTCTTTGTGCCTTGGGAGTTTTAGTATTATCTATTTTAGGAGAGACAGGCAAGATGCCTGTTTCACAAGAGCTAATTTCCTGGTTATTGCTGGGCTATGCGGCTAGTTTTTGTACTAAACTTGCCGACACCAGTGCTAGTGAAATTGGTAAAGCTTATGGCAAGCGGACGTTTTTGATTACTACTTTCAAGCCAGTACCTAGGGGGACGGAAGGGGCTGTCAGTTTAGAAGGAACTCTCGCTGGTATTTTCGCCTCTATTCCGATCGCACTTTTGAGTTGGGCTGTGGGTTTAATAGACTTGACAGGAATTGTTTTTTGTGTTATTGCAGCTTTTATTGCTACTAACATCGAGAGCGTGATTGGGGCAACCCTCCAATCAAAGTTTGAGTGGCTCACCAATGAAGTGGTGAATTTTATCAATACTCTGATCGGAGCGATCGCAGCGATCGTGTTAGCCTCAGCCTGGACAGCTTTTTTCGCTTAGTTATAAATCACCAGTCATTAGTCTCAAGCGGTCAATTCATGAATGACTAATGACTAATGACCCTTCGACTACGCGGTTCCTGAGCGGAGCGGTGCCCTGAGCGGAGTCGAAGGGTCGAAGGGCAGGGCACCGCTAATGACTAATGACTAATGACTAATGACCAATGACCCATGACCAATGACCAATCACGAATAACTAATCTTCTTGGGGTCCAAAAACCATTTGTAAAATCATTGTCGGTTCGCCCCGCTGGTGATAGCGATCGGCCCAATTGCGAATAATTTCATCTAATTCCTCAACAGCTTGGTCAAGCCGTTCCGGCGGGATATCCAAGGTTTCCATAACCCGCATCACTTTAGGTTGCTTTTCGGCCCAATCTTGCATCAGGCGGAAATATCTAGCAGTATCTTCCACCATAGTGAAAGTCCGTTCTTCCTGCTCTGCGGGAGAGTAAGTAGCGCGAGTGAGGGCATAAAACGGCATTCCCCAAGGAGAATCAATACGAGTCACGGTTCCCGAATAGATCAAACGGCGTTTGATGTGTTCTGCTAGAGCTTCACTCAAAGGCATCCGTCTTTCTGGAGGCATTTCTTCTTGCGATCGCCGGTGCAGAAACTCGATCAACTCCATAAACTGAAAAGAATTGATTAATTGAGCATCTGGCGGATTAGGAGGAATCTTTCCTTCCAGATATTTTTTTTCATCCGCCGTCAAGCTAGTAGCAGGAATGCGAGGGCGTCCCGGAACCCAAGGATACTGTTCCAGCCAGACATAAGGAAACTGAATTAAATATCTAGGTTCTTGGGAGCCCAGCATTTTCAGCAATTTCCCCGTTGTCAGGGCTTCCCGAACTTCCTCGACAATCACCTTCACCCGTTTAGGCTCAATGTGATGCAAGTGTCCAGTCATCCGCAGGTTATGCTCCTGCTCCATATAAGTCATGTAAATCGCACACTTAGCCGCCGTTGCAGCCGCGTCTAGAAACGCACCGTGCCTGTGCCCACTGGTTCGCATGGCGCTAAACGCCAAATAAAGCATGATCTGATCCATTGCGCTAGGGCTGAGGCTTTTGACCAGATCCAAGGAGTCATTTTTCATTTTTATTCTCTCTGGCAAACCCCCACCATAGCTAGACTCAGCACTGGTTGGGGAGGAAAAGGAGGGTAGGGTAACAACAACATATCAGTTAAGTCAAGCTTTAGCTGAAGAAAGCGGTTTTAATTCCAGGCCAGACAAAATAAAGGCACCATCTATTACCACAACAGATGAGAAGCTCTCGATACCGTGACTGACCAGGGTAGAGCCTTCTAGGGGTAAAGACCTTGGGGATCTAAACCCCTTTGGAATCCAGCATAACTGACTGTCGTCAGAAAGGTTGCTACCAATCCCCCTATTTACCAATTTAATTGGGCAAAATGCTCCCGCGACTCGCTAGAATAAAAAATCTACCAACTACTGCCGATTGGCCACAGGCTGAGCAAGTCCTTGGCTAGTAATTAAATAGACAAAATGGTACACTTATTGACAAACCTCTAAGTGTATTTATGTTTAAACCTCACCAATTTGCTGAAAAACTTGGACTTTCTGTAAAGACCCTTCAGCGCTGGGATGCCAGCGGAAAGTTGCCAGCCAAGCGTACCTTGTCAGGTCATCGATTCTACACAGAAGATGACCTTTTGATAGCCAACGGACTCAAGCCCATAGAAGCCAAGAGAAAAACAATTGTCTACTGCCGAGTTTCTTCTAGCAGTCAAAAGCCAGAATTAAAAAATCAGGTACTGGCAATGGAAGCTTTTTGTCTAGGTAGAGGGTTTGCCGTCGATGAGTGGGTATCAGAAATTGGGGGCGGACTAAACTTTAAGCGAAAAAAGTTTCTAGCAATTATGCTGTCAATGCTTAAAGGTGAAATATCAACCATAGTAGTTGCACACAAAGATAGAATGTGCCGTTTTGCCTTTGAATTTATTCAAGAACTTGCAATCTCAGTCGGATGTGAAATTGTAGTAGCAAATCAGGAGTCGTTGTCTCCTCAACAGGAATTAGTGGAAGATTTGATGGCGATAATTCATTGCTTCTCTTGTCGCCTTTATGGTCTACGAATTTACTCTAAACAAATCAAAGAAAACTTGAAAAATGCTATTGACAAACCTATACAAGAGCTATCAGAATCAGATAAAAAAGACATACAGTGTTGAGGCCGAACAATGCTTTTGTCCATCAAAACAAAGTTAAAGCTAAATAAGAATCAAGCAACAATAATGTCTAGACAAGTCTTGGATTTGTCTAGCAGTCTAACTCTAGATAAATGGCGGTTAAAGGTTGATTTGATAGTGTTTTGCTACACCAAAAATTATATTCTTGTCACTGGTAACAAAAAGTAGATTTGTCTCCCGAATCTGAAAAACTAGAATTATCGAAAATCCGAGCTATCGGCTGAACAGCTCGAAACCAACCTCTAACCAACTTTGTGGAATAATTTGATTTCATCCAAGGCCATTAAAGTTATTGTAGCGAGTTAGTTTCAGTGCTGGCGGAGCTGAAATCACGGCGTTGAGTATTTCTGCTGGGAGGACGATCGCCTCTTTGTTGAGTTTGCGCTGACAACATATATTGAGCAGTGGAAGTTTCTAACTGTGCGATAGGAGATTCAATAGATAGACCAGCGGTAGCACTCAAGAAGATGCCAGACAGGCTCAATAAAGCAATTGCGGTGTAGTTTTTCATGGGTAGTATCCGTATCGGTGTATATTTATAGATACGGACACTACTCAGGCAGATCGGGATGAATTTATATAAAATCTATTGTTTTAGTAATGAAAAACAGCCTTGATGCACTGCTAATTAGATTGCTATAATATACAAAACCGCCAAATAGGAGACTCACTGTCTCCATAAATGGCGGTTGAAGGTTTAGACTTTCTCATCACATAAAAGGATATCCGAATGACAATAAACAAGAAGTGAAGTTACCAGGCAAATCTGAAAAACTAGCAGCCCAGAAAATCAGATTGAGCGATCGACACAGACGGTCAAAACAAACTCAATAACGGAACTCGCTTTCATGCAACGTCATTAAAATGCTTGTAGGAGATGAAACTCTCGGCGTCCGCTGCCTCTTTCAGGAGAACGATCGCCCTTTTGTTGAGTTTGGGCAGAGAAAATGTAGTTCGCGGTGGCAATTTCGAGCAGTTCGACTAGAGATGAAAAAACTCGATCGACCTTAGCGCTCAAAACACCAAGTAAAGGAAGAAATGTGTAATTTTGCATGAGGTTAATATCCGTGTCAGTGTCTATTAACTGATACAGACTCTCCCCCATCTATCAGGATAAAATTCTGGGAAATTTCAGGACTTATGCAAAAAACCTGATTTTGGCAACTCAACTGCCTCCACCAGCAGCCACAAACCAGCTAAATTCAGCCTCCCCCACACTTTCAGAAGCTTCTGAGTTTCGCAACTGTGTAAAAACTCGTCGATTTGAGGATCTAAAGTCACCAGTTTCCAAATTCGATCGCCATGGGAAGGCGCATCAGTCAGCGTCAGGGCGTAATCTTGTTCGCCTCGGCGGTGGAAAATCCCATGCCAGGGACTTTGAGTATTTCTGCTGTCAGCGATCGGTTTATCTACGGACAAAGGACAATTGCCACTGGCGGGATATGAAGAGGGTCGATCGAGATAATAGCGTTGCCAGTATAGCCAATCCGATCGACTCGGTGTCAAATTAAATAAAGGAATAACTGCCGCCCTAGCCTCCACATCTTGCAGCAAAGCCTCCTGCAAAACTCTGACTGGCAAATCCCGCGGCTGACATCCCCGCCGCACACACAAAGCTGCCGCCATCCCCGCCGCCTGTCCAATATTCATTACCGTAGGTTGCAAACGAGTGGCACCATTAGCGATGTGAGAAACAGAAATATTTTTTTCGCAAACTAGCAAACCATCGGTATTCGCCGGAATCAGCGCACTGTAAGGAATGGTAAAAGGAGTTCCCGTCCATCGCCCGCCCCAGCGGATCGATTTTGGCTGCAAGGGAATGTCGCCACTAGGATAGTGGTGATCGTTGGCGTAGTTGCCGATCGCAATTGTTTCACAAATTCCCTCAGCATTTATGGGCAACTTCGCGACTCTGCCGCCGGCAACGGGCAAAATATCTTGTTCTCGGATTGTTTTTACTCCTTGCAAGCGGCGACTTTCTCGGTAGTAGGGGTGGAGGGCGAAGGCTGAAGTCAAGCCTTCCCTAGGCCCAGTCAAGCCCTCCCCAGTCAACCCCTCCCTACCCCCAGTCAACCCCTCCCTACCCCCAGTCAACCCCCCCCTACCCCCCCCAAGGGGGGAATGAAAACCCCCCCCAAGGGGGGAATGAAAACCCCCCCCAAGGGGGGAAGGAAATAAGGCAGAATTCTCTCCTTGGGGGGAAGGAAATAAGGCAGAATTCTCTCCTTGGGGGGAAGGAAATAAGGCAGAATTCTCTCCTTGGGGGGAAGGAAATAAGAGAGAACTTTCGGTTAGGGGGGAAGCAAATAAGGCAGAACTTTTAGAAGTGGGGAAAATGTTCTCTGCTAAACCATAGCGGCGGCCTAGTTGGGTTTGAATGTAGCGGGCGAAACTTTGGCTATGCCACAGACTTTCTTGGAGGAATTCTGTTTGCGATGTTTCAGATCCAATTAGTCGATCGACCTTAAAGCCATAATCATTACCCCGAATCGGCCAATTAATCATTAGCAACCCACCCGGAAGTCGGCCATAATTTAGAAATTCTTCAGGAGTATAATTATCCCAAGCTCCGGTAAAGCGATCGGGATCGTGAATCGGTGGCGCGGGAATTTCTGGCGCTACAGCACCTTCCCCAAAATCCTGCATCATTACTACCCAAGTGGGAGCTTGTATGGGATATGTTTGTGTCAGATCGTTAGGTGCGATCGGTGCGCTAGGTTCTCCAAATTCTGCTTGAAACTCCCAACCCCAACGGTGAGGAACCTCAGCCACAGCCAATAAATCTCCCAATTCCGTGGCATCCAAAGTGACTGTGGCTGACACCATAAAATCGGGGAATTGAACGCCAACAATGCGATCGCCTTCCCTTAGCACACCTTGAACTTTTTGTCCAGAAATCCAGCGCAGATTTGGTAAACACTTAACCCAATCAGCAAAAATGGACGCACCAATGCGCGGATCGTAAGTAAAAAAACTGACCCAGCCCCAATCTAAACCTTCCCCATGTCGCTGCTGAAGTTCGCGGAGAAAAGCACCCCACAAACCAGTCCCAAAAGCGGCTAATTCGTTACCATCGGGAGCGGACACCCCAGCCGAAGTAAGCATACCGCCCAACCAAGGAAACTCACTCACCAAAATAGTTTTGGCACCACAGCGGGCTGCTTGTATGGCGGCTGCTGTGCCACCAGTACCGCCACCAACTACTAAAACATCGGCTGTTAAGACAGAAAACATAAGCACATTTGAGATTTGAAAATATTAGAGTAAGATAGCAATTCCGATCGAAAACAATCTGAAAATGGGGAACCCCGATAGTAAAGTCAGGCGTCGGGTAAATGTCACCATTCATTAGTTACAAAGCAATTCAACATGAACAAAGGTTTTATTTTGTGGTTCACCGGACTGAGCGGTTCAGGCAAAACAACTATTAGCCTAGCTCTGGAACCAGAGTTGAAAGCCAGAGGCTGCAAAGTCGAAATTTTGGATGGAGATGTGGTGCGTACCAACCTATCAAAAGGTTTGGGATTTAGCAAAGAAGACCGAGATACCAATATTCGGCGGATTGGATTTGTCGCTCACCTACTTAGCCGCAATGGAGTTGTCGCCATTACCGCGGCCATTAGCCCCTACCAAGCAATTCGCGACGAAGTTAGAGCCATAGAACCTAACTTTGTGGAGGTATATGTGAAAGCGTCCCTAGAAGCCTGTGAAGCGCGGGATGTCAAAGGGATGTACGCCAAAGCCAGAAAAGGTGAAATTAAGGGGTTTACAGGAATTGACGATCCCTATGAAGCACCCCTTAATCCTGAGATTATTTGTTGCACAGAAAAGGAAAGTGTGACAGAGTGTGTCGAAAAAATTCTGAGTAAATTAGAGGAGTTGGGTTACATTTGATGGTGATGGGTTAGCAAAAGGATCGGGCAAAAAACGATGGTGCTCAAAAGTGATTTGGGAATCAATATTGTCAACGGTTTCACTGGATCAGTGCTGATGGCGATTCTAGTTTCTGCTCCTAGTTGGGCTCAGTTACCTCCGCCCCCTCCTCCCCTAGCCATACCCACGCCCGCGCCCGTACCCGTACCCGTACCCTCCGCGCCGGGATTGCCGCTGGTTCCGGGAACTACGCCAGTCAATGCACCACCGACACCTTCGAGTGTACGATCGGAAGTTTACACTTTAGGAGCGGGCGATCGCATTCAACTGGATATTTTTAATGTCCCGGAATATAGCGGCCCCAACGGTCAACATCAGGTACAGGCTGACGGTTCCCTAAGTTTGCCCTTAATTGGTAGCGTTTCAGTGTACGGGATGACTTTAGAACAAGCAGCCAATAGTGTCAAAGGGCGATATGGTCAATACTTAAAGCGTCCTTGGATTACACTGAAACTGCTGGCCCCGCGTCCTTTACAAATTGCGATCGCAGGGGAAATCAACCGCCCAGGAGCCTATACAATATCCTCAGCGGCGGGCCCCGGAGGCACAGCAGAGCAAATGGGAACTCAAATGCCCACGATATCGCGGGCTTTGCGACTGGCTGGTGGTATTACACAGTCAGCAGACGTGCGACAAATCAAAATCCGCCGCCCCCAACGCAATGCAGCGGAACAAATTATTAGTGTTGATTTATGGGAATTGTTGCAAAACGGTGATTTGCGCGCCGATATGACTTTGCGCGACGGCGATACTATATTTATTCCCACTGTCACTAGCCTCAATCGCCAAGAAGCACCTACTTTAGCAGTTGCCAATATTACCGGACAAAGCACTCAGCCCATTAATATTGCTGTGGTGGGAGAAGTAGCTCGTCCCGGTACTTATACTCTGGCAAAAGATTCTCAAAGTAGGTTACAAGAGAATGACATGGGTGCAAATTCGGGTTTGTTTGGTGCTACGGAGACGGCGGCTAGTGAAACCGTTGTGCAGCAAACAGTCACTAGGGCGATTAAAGTAGCTGGCGGCATTACCCCCGTAGCTGATATTCGGCAAATACAAGTTCGTCGTCAGACGCGGGCTGGTACTGAACAAATTATTAATGTCGATTTGTGGCAACTTTTGCAAACAGGAGATGTATCTCAAGATTTAGTGCTGCAACAGGGAGATACGGTGATTATTCCCAAAGCCGAAAATATTGATGAAACTCAGGGTGCCCAGGTAGCTAATTCTAGTTTTTCACCGGATACAATTAAGGTGACAGTGGTGGGAGAAGTCATCAAACCAGGGGCGATTGCCCTGCGGCCAAATACTTCTTTAAATCAAGCGCTGGTAGCAGCGGGAGGTTTTAATAAAGCGCGGGCAGAAATGGATTCGGTGGATTTAATCCGCATCAATGCTAATGGTACTGTTTCCCGCATCGCGATTAAGGTGAATTTTTCCGCCACTGCTAATGATGAAGCCAATCCTAAACTGCAAAATAATGATGTAATCATGGTCAGGCGATCGGGTCGCGCTGCATTCTCGGATAATGTAGGTGGTACCCTCGCTCCTCTTAATCCTTTATTGGGAATATTCAGATTGTTCAATATTTTTCGATAGCTCGTACAGACGTTGAAACTAATAAGCTGCATAAACAAATGAAACCAGGGAAAAACTCTCAGATATCACTGCTTAAAAAAAACCAAAAATCCCCAGGAACGCGACAAATATCTTCGGTGCTTTACAATGGAGAAAATGATTTTTTAGAACTGGAACAAACAGAGTCAGAGCCGTTGAATTTTTGGGAAGTATGCCGCAGTCGCTCGTTTTTAGTCCTTGGCGTAGCTGCGGCAGTAACCACGGGTGTTTTTGCTTGGACTTTGAATCAAAAAAGTGAGTACGAAGGACGATTTCAATTATTAGTAGAACCCACTGTTACCCAAAACACTTTAGCAAAAATCTACTCCGGTGAATTGAAACTGAAACCAGCGGCTCCCGAAACACCAGAAAATGCTGGTTTTGACTACGAATCCCAAATTCAGGTTTTGCAAAGTCCGCAAGTAATGTCGCCAATTATCAAACAGTTGCGGGCGAAGTATCCTGAAATTAATTACAACTACCTTTTTAACGAAAAAACAGATAATTTGGCATTCGATCGGCAAACGAGGTTGTCAATTAATCGGTTTAAAAATACCAAGATTATCGAAGTTAAGTATCGGGATTTCGATCCGAAAAAAATTCAGTTTGTTTTAGAAAAAGTTGCGTTAGGCTACCGCAACTACAGCGTCCAAGATACCAGAACTCAAATTAGTCAGAGTCTGGATTTTGTGAAATCGCAAATTCCCAATCAGCAAAAGCGCCAACAAGCAATTCAAACAGAAATTCAAAAACTGCGTCAGCAGTACAATTTCATCGATCCGCAAATTCAAACCCAACAACTAGCGGAACAAATTAGTCAACTTCAAGCGCAAAGATTGGATGCTCAAACCCAACTAAATCAGCAAAAATTGCTCTATGCTAATTTGCAAAATCAGCTAGGACTGAATCAGCAACAAGCCCTGATGGCTTCTTCTCTGAGTCAAGCACCTCGCTACCAAGCAATGCTGACTCAATTGCAGCAATTAGAAGGACAAATTGCGATTAATTCCGCGACTTATACTGACCAAACTCCCCAAATGCAGTTGTTGCGAGAACAGCAAAAAAATCTGATTCCTTTGTTGAAAAAAGAGGCTACACAGGTTTTGGGAACTGATTTAGGTAAAGTAAATTCTCAAGTGCTGGCTTTTCAAGATCCGGTGCGGATTAAGTTGATCGAGCAGTTTATTGGTACTGCTAATACTATTCAGGTTTTGGGAGTGCGAAATCAAGTTTTGGAACAAGCTGCTAAGCAGTTGAATCAATATTCTCAAGGATTCCCGGTGATTTTGCGGCGCTATTCGGATTTGCAGCGGGAGGCGGATTTAACCAATAGTACCCTGAAAAATTTGTTGGCAAAACAACAAGCTTTGCAGCTTGAAGCTGTGGGTAAAAAAGAGGTGGCTTGGGAGGTGATTGCTAAGCCGGAAATTCCGCGCTACCGCAATGGGGAGTTGATGGCTGTTGCTCCAATTATGCCTTTAAATTTGGCTTTTGGTGGATTGCTTGGTTTGGTGTTTGGTGCCGTGGTGGCGCAGTTGGCCCAACGGTTTAATAATGATAAGGTGTTCCAGACTCCAGAGGATGTCAAACATTCAATTCGACTGCCTTTGTTGGGGGTAATTCCTGCTAGCGATAAAATTTTGAGGCTTCCTCCTGCGGAGACAGTTACTTTGGATGTGGGCATTTCGCAAATGCCGACGGATGCTTTTCAGGAGGCTTTTCGATCGCTCAATGCTAATATTCGCTTGCTAAAAGTTGATAGTCCGATCGCCTCTTGTGTAATTACTTCTTGTCAAGTAGCAGATGGCAAGTCTACTGTAGCTGTAAATCTAGCACGGGCGGCGGCGGCCATGGGCCAGCAGGTGTTGTTGGTGGATGCGGATTTGCGACGCCCCCAGGTGCACGAAATGCTGGGTTTGCCGAATTGGCAAGGGTTACACAATGCGATCGCGGATGATGTAGATGTGGAAAAGTTGATTTTGCGATCGCCCCACGATGAAAACCTGTTTGTGTTAACATCAGGTCCTGTTCCTCTCGATCCCACCAAGGTGCTTTCTTCCCGAAAAATGCAGCATTTAATGGCAGCTTTGTCAAATAATTTTGACTTAGTGATTTACGATACTGCGCCACTTTTGGGTTTAGCCGATGCCAATTTATTGGCGGCTCACACTAATGGCTTGATGCTGGTGGTGGGGCTGAATCAAACTGAGCGGCAGGCGCTATTATTGGCTTTGGAAGATTTGAGAATGGCTGATATTCCGCTGTTGGGAATGGTGGCAAATAACGATAAAGGAAGCAGGTATTACTATCAGTCTTACGTCCAGAATTACATCGAGGAAAAATCGGTGTAGGCGCGCAACATTGGGGTGAAAATAAAATCGGAAATCCCCCAATTTATATCTACCCCAATCCCTGTAGGGGCGAAGCATTCGGGCTAATAGCCGATGGGAAACACCCAAATTTATAGGCCAGAATGCTTCGCCCTGCCCCACTCTCTCTTTTCTGCCTTCGCGTCCTACCCTACGGGAACGGCTTCGTCGAACGCGCCTTCGCGGTTAAATCATTCCAATACAACCGGAAACGATCGCATTTCCGGCTCAACATTAAACTTGAAAAGCAAATTATCTTAAGATTTGCGATCGAAATTTTGCACTATAATTAAAAGTTGAGAGTTTTAAACAAATTGCAAAACCTGCAAATTAACAAAACCTGAAAACGTGGCCGATAAATTTCCATTTTGTAATAAATTGATACAACTCCCCGCCTAGCTGGAAAACTAGAAGGGAGTTTTGTGTTTTTCACACAGGAGATAAAACAATGGCTATTGCTACTATCAACCCGACAACGGGAGAAACTGTCAAAACTTTTGATCCCCTCACAGATGCGGCAATCGAAACCAAGCTAGGATTAGCACAAACAGCTTTTAAACAATATCAGCGACTGCCCTTCGAGCAGCGCTCTATCTGGATGCAAAAAGCTGCGGATATCCTGGAGCGCGATCGCGAAATTTACGCTAAAATGATGACCCTAGAAATGGGGAAAACTCTCAAATCCGCGATCGCCGAAGTCGAAAAATGCGCCCTAGTTTGTCGCTACTACGCCAAAAACGCTGCTCAATTTATGGCCGATGTACCAGCCAGCACTGACGCTAGCAGCAGCTTTGTCCGCTACCAACCCTTGGGCGTTATTTTAGCCGTCATGCCCTGGAATTTCCCATTTTGGCAAGTTTTTCGGTTTGCAGCGCCGGCACTGATGGCGGGCAACGTAGGGTTGCTCAAACACGCTTCCAACGTGCCACAATGTGCTTTGAAAATAGAGGAAATTTTCACCGAAGCGGGATTTCCCGAAGGCGTTTTTCAAACATTGTTAGTGGGAGCCGACAAAGTAGGTAAGATAGTTGCGGACGATCGCATCAAAGCAGCCACTCTCACGGGTAGCGAACCGGCGGGTGAAAGTTTAGCAGCCCAGGCTGGCAAAAATTTGAAAAAAGTAGTGCTGGAATTGGGAGGAAGCGACCCCTTTATTGTCATGTCTAGCGCCGATTTACCAGCAGCTTTATCCACTGCTGTCACATCGCGAATGCTTAATAGCGGCCAAACTTGCGTCGCTGCTAAACGGTTTATTTTAGCAGAAGAGATTGCCGAGGAATTCATCAAAGGATTTGTGGAAAAATTCGAGCAACTAAAAGTAGGCGATCCGATGTTACCAGAAACTGATATCGGCCCTTTAGCGACTCCCGCAATCCTCAAAGAATTAGACAATCAAGTGCAAGCTTGCATCGCATCGGGAGCTAAACTGCTAACAGGCGGCCGTGCTTTGTCAGAGAAAGCCGGCAATTTCTACTTGCCAACTATTTTGACAGATATTCCCCTGGATGCCGCCGCCCGTCAACAAGAATTTTTCGGGCCAGTAGCTTTAGTATTCCGAGTAGCTAACATCGATGAGGCGATCGAATTAGCCAACAGTACGTCCTTTGGTTTAGCCGCGACAGCTTGGACTACAGTAAGCTCAGAGTGCGATCGGTTTATTTCCGAACTAGAAGCTGGGGCAGTATTCATCAACGGTTTAGTCAAATCAGACCCCAGATTGCCCTTCGGTGGCATCAAACGCTCCGGTTACGGACGCGAATTGAGCATCCAAGGAATTCATGAATTTGTTAACATTAAAACAGTGTGGGTAAAATAAGCGCGCACTCAATCAACTTCTGGCAAAAATCTAAATTAATCTGTGTTGATTGTGCCACGGGCATCCTGCCTGTGATATAAATTCTGCAACACAGAGAGATTTTGCCTAACTCTTAATTAGGATTGTTGCCAGAAGTTGACCAGGAGAAGATATCCCCACTTACAGAGGACTAAAATGGAAATGAACACAGCTCAATTACTGGTACAATGTCTAGAGAATGAAGGAGTCGAATATGTTTTTGGACTCCCAGGCGAAGAAAATCTAGAAGTTTTAGAAGCCCTAAGAAACTCCTCAATTAAATTTATTACTACTCGCCACGAACAAGGCGCTGCTTTCATGGCCGACGTTTACGGCCGCCTGACAGGCAAAGCCGGCGTTTGTTTATCCACCTTGGGACCAGGCGCAACTAACTTAATGACCGGTGTGGCTGATGCTAACTTAGACGGCGCTCCTCTAGTAGCAATTACTGGACAAGTCGGCACTGATAGAATGCACATAGAATCGCACCAATATTTAGATTTGGTGGCTATGTTTGCCCCAGTTACTAAGTGGGGAGCTCAAATTGTCCGCCCCGGTACAACCCCAGAAATTGTCCGCAAAGCCTTTAAAGTAGCTCAGAGTGAAAAGCCGGGAGCAGTTCACATTGATTTGCCAGAAAACATCGCAGCCATGCCTGTGGAAGGAAAACCTCTCACCAAAGACAACCGGGAAAAAACTTTTGGTGCTTACCAAAGTTTGAATAAAGCTGCTGTGGCGATTTCCAAGGCAAAAAGTCCTCTGTTGTTAATCGGAAATGGCGCGATTCGAGCGAATGCTAGTGAAGCCGTTACCGAATTTGCTACTCGATTGAATATTCCAGCAGCGAATACTTTCATGGGCAAAGGTGTAATTCCTTACACTCATCCTTTGGCACTTTGGACAACGGGTTTGCAAAAACGGGATTACATTAGTTGTGCTTTTGAAGAAACCGATTTAGTGATTGCAGTTGGGTATGATTTAATTGAATATTCCCCAAAAAAGTGGAATCCTGATGGCAAAATTCCGATTATTCACATAGGAGCTTTGCCATCAGAAATCGATAGCAGTTATATTCCCCTTGTAGAAGTTGTGGGAGATATTTCCGATTCGCTGAATGAAATTTTACAGCGTGCGGATAGAACCGGAAAAGCCGATCCTTTTGCTAAGCAGTTGCGGGCAGATATTCGGGCGGGCTATGAACAATATGCAGCGGATGATGGTTTCCCAATTAAACCCCAAAAATTGATTTATGATTTGCGGCAGGTGATGGGACCTGATGATATTGTAATATCTGATGTGGGTGCTCATAAAATGTGGATCGCGCGGAATTATCATTGCGATCGCCCAAATACCTGTTTAATTTCCAACGGCTTTGCGGCGATGGGAATTGCGATTCCGGGCGCGTTGGCCGCCAAACTGGTTTATCCCGATCGCAAGGTGGTAGCAGCCACGGGAGACGGCGGTTTCATGATGAATTGTCAGGAGTTAGAAACTGCTTTGCGTGTCGGTACTAATTTTGTGACGCTCATCTTTAATGATGGCGGTTATGGTTTGATTGAATGGAAGCAGGAAGATCATTTTGGTCATTCCGATTTCATCAAATTTGGCAATCCCGACTTTGTGAAGTTTGCCGAAAGTATGGGTTTGAAAGGCTATCGAGTGGAGGCTGCAACGGATTTAATTCCGATTTTGAAAGAAGCCCTGGCTCAAGATGTGCCTTGTGTGATAGACTGTCCGGTTGACTACCGGGAAAACGCGCGTTTCAGTCAACAATCTGGCGATATGAGTTGCCATTTGTAAGAGTAGTCTAGATGGGGAAACGGCAGTGCTCATTAGTGTCAAC
The DNA here is from genome assembly GCF_041354475.1 of Microcoleus sp. Lineage (NCBI taxonomy): Bacteria > Bacillati > Cyanobacteriota > Cyanophyceae > Oscillatoriales > Microcoleaceae > Microcoleus > Microcoleus sp. The sequence continues at coordinate 16,034 of NZ_JBGJZU010000014.1, read as the reverse complement.
TTAAGGTACAACCAATAGTCCGGCAGGGGTTGAAACCCCTGCCTCAAAGCGCAAGTCCTCTAAAAGAGGACTGATATCGTTTCCGGTTGCATCGGAATTATTAGCCGAAATTAGGACACGGTAGTACCCATAGGTGTCAACTTAAGCTGTCAGCCCGCCCCGTGTCTGTTAGTCATCCCGCGACTCCGACAGGGGTTAAAACCCCTGTCTCATAGCCAAAGTCAGTTGAAACTGACGGTCGATTTGCCCCAAACCAATACCTATCAACTCAACTAATTCTTCAGTCCTCTTTGAGAGGACTTGCGCTATGAGACAGGGGTTTCAACCCCTGTCGGACTATAACTTTTACCTTAAGTTGACACCAATGGGTAGTACCGTGTCCCTACCCAAAATAATCTTGTAGGGAAACGGCACTGCCCATTGGTGTCAACTTAAGCCGGAAAGCCCGCCCCGTGTCCGTTAGTCATCCCGCGAGTCCGACAGGGGTTGAAACCCCTGTCTCATAGCTAAAGTCGGTTGAAACCGACGGTCGATTTACCTGAAACCAATACACATTAACTAACTCTTCAGTCCTCTTTGAGAGGACTTTCGCTTTTAGGCAGGGGTTTCAACCCCTGCCGGACTATGGGTTATACCTTAAGTTGACACTAATGGGCACTGCCGTGTCCTCTATATCATTCCGGTGTTACCAGAATTGATATGATGAGTTCTTGAGTCCTCAAGTTATGTTTTTCTCAAAGCGGTTGCGAGATAGTAATGTATTTGAATTACCGATTGTGGGTGACTTGCACTTGAGTCAGAAGGCTTAAAAAAGTGGCGACACGCTAGCACTCCCCTTAAAAGCCCGATCGCCTGTGTTAAAATTATGGAAGCTCAACCACGAGAAGTACAGAACTACCTGAAAGCCGACGGGACAAGTCCCTTTGAAGGATGGCTTGATTCCTTTCAAGATACGAAAACTGTATCTAAAATTAAGAAACGACTCAGGCGAGTTGAGCTAGGCAATCTGGGAGATTATCGCTCAGTAGGAGCCGGAGTTTATGAACTTAAGATTGATTATGGCCCTGGCTATCGCATCTATTTTGGACAAATCGGGTTAACAGTTGTGTTGCTGCTATGTGGCGGTGATAAAAGCACTCAAGAGCAAGATATTAGCCAAGCTAAAAAATATTGGAGAGATTATGAAAGAACTCAAAGTGCCAACAAGTAGAAGCTACCATGAATACTTGATTTCTTCTCTGAAAAATCCCGAAAGTGCTGCTAGCTATATCGAGGTTATGTTGGAATTAGAGTCTGAAACACCAGAGCCAGAATTGCTGCGAGCAGGACTTAAAGATGTGGTGGATGCTTATTTGCAGATGAATAAGTTATCGACGGAAGCTAAATTTATATATGAGAAACTCGATCGGATGTTGTCTGAGAGTGGGGGCGAGGAAATTTATGCTTTGATAGTTTTACTAGATAAACTGGGGCTCCAGTTAGCTGTCGCAGTAAAGTAGGTTAATTAATCAAGTATTTAGGGCGATAAATAATATAAGTGAGGGGCGATATTCCTTGGGTGAGCCATACAAGTAGCTATCGAGATTTTTTGATAAGTCTATGGGTAGCTGTGCATTCTCTTCCGCTGGTGTTTCTGAATTAACTCGATCTATGAAATTCAAAAAAGATGGAAAATCAGATTTTTCTGAATTAGGGTTTTGAAAATCATTTTGAGTTGTTCTGGATTTAATGAATAGCAAGAAATTCAAAACTTCTCTCACTAAAGTATCAGGTGTTTGAGCAATCTCACGAATCAATAGTTCTCTTTCGGACATTGTTTTATCCTCTTTCAGAGGTTGCTTGGTTTTTATTTCCTAGTTTATCTCAGATGGAAAAGTTTTACAAGCACAGGGGAAAGGGCGATCGCACTTTTTGACAATTTGGGATGTAAGGGCGATCGGGCTTTTGCTCTCATGCCTCACTCTATTAACTTATCGTCAGCAATAACTATGATATAATATAGCAGTCCTAAATGAGTCGTAAAGTTTTTTACCCCACCCCAACCCTCCCCTTATTAAGGGGAGGGAGTAAGAAATTCACAAATGATTTAGGATTGCTATATAAAATACGATCTTTGTAAAAGCCATGTCTCAAGCAACATTAACCGATGTTTCCTTAGATCCAATATTAGAGCGCTTAACGCAACTTGCCCAACTAGAACATGACTGGGATTCTTATGGTGCATTAGCAGTTTCTCCCGTTGCTTTTGTAAAAGCCTGTCAGTTGCTAATTCATGTTAAATATTCTCTTTCATCTTTAGTTGGCGATCGGATTTTACCCTATGATGCAGCACCAATTGCTAATGGTAGCCTACAACTGGAATGGCGGAGTCCACAGGGCAATCTAGAAGTGGAAATTAAACCTGATATGAGTTTCAGCTATCTACTAATTAAGGGAGAAGGAAGCGAGAGAAAATTTGATGAGAAAAACGAGGTATCATTATCTGAAGTCCTGAATGTAGTGTCTCAGCTTGCTACAATTATTCAAATCAGCTCTCAGAACTGCCATGACCCAAGCTTCCTCAATAACAACTGAATATCAAATAACTATAAGTTCTCCTGTCTGGCAAAAAGTTGAGCAAATAGCCGGAGAATTTAACTTGTCAGTTTCTGAACTATTGGAACAGATAGGCGAAGGTCAACTGAAAGTTGTTGCGGTTCCAAGTAATTCGGACAAATTGAGCGATCGAGATATTGCAAATGCTTTCCTTTGGTTAGCCGCGCAAACTGATGTAGCAATCAATGTCTACAAGCTACAAAAACTCCTGTATTACGCTCAAGCTTGGTATTTAGGAGTTTACGGCACGTCACTATTTGATGCAGATTTTCAAGCATGGATTCACGGGCCGGTGATTCCTGATTTATTGGAGAAGTATCAATGCCAATTTAGCTGGGAACCGATTGCAGAGAAAATCGAACAACCGAAACTTCCCCAAAAAATCGGGGAATTTATCGAAGAAGTTGCCGAGGCATATTTTGAGTATGATGATGAAACTTTGGAACGAATGATTTGCAGTGAAATGCCTTGGCGGGAAGCGAGAGGGGATTTGCCGAAAGACGAATCTTGTCATGCCATTATTTCTCAAGAATCGATGAAAAAATATTATTCGGGCCGTGTCAAAGAAGAAACCTCTGTCTAAAATTGTCCCTTCTCAACCGAAATCGCCCGAAGGCTTGGGATTTTCCTTCAAGTACCTGCAAACATTGTATCTTTAAGATAGTCAATTACTTGATTCAAAACCTGCATTATAGCTTCACAATCATTTTCTTCGCCATCTATAACAAGGTAAGACCATTCTTTTTCAAGAATATACATTACATCATCTGAGTATGTTGGATGATTACCTTTATGAAAGTAAACAGGCACTAGCAAACGGTTAATTGGATTGTTTTCATCAACATTGCATGGTGGTCGTTTGCACGAAGTGTCAAATTGCTATGTTCCCATACGTTAATTGGTATAACGTGGTGCGCGACAAATCCTTTTTCTTTACTAGAAAATGTTGATTTTCTAGCGACTTCAGTCATATCAAAAATACCAGAAAATCTGCAACTATCACCGCCAGAACTCTTGAAAGTCATGCAATCTTTAGGGCGCAGGTCATTAATTGAAACAGTAAAGCAAAACGGGCGATCGCACTTCACAATCTGGCCAGTAATCAGAGAATATATAATCAACAAAACCAGCATCAAAAAGCGATCGACTTATCCAGATTAGTCAAATCGGCAGAAACCGGTTCATTCTCAACTGTCAACTGTCAACATCACCTGACGGTGCAACCGGAATTGATATTAGATCAAATCTGCTACCATCAGAATTATAAAATACAGCTAAAGGTCAAAAACCCGGTTTCTGCGTGAATATCTGTCGAAAAAATCGACTATTTTTGGAAGAAACCGGGTTTTTTGCGTAAGCCCTAGCCATAACAGTCAACACTCAAAAAACCAAAAATAAGGCTTTCAACGCCCCCAGAGCCTCAAAATACCAAATCAGAGATACAGCCTATTTTTCCACGTCCCATCAGGCAGGAAGATGCCTCTGAGAGAACGAAGGCGATCGGGTAACATCAAGTAAGCCCAAGCAGTACCTAAAGATTGGCAATTGAGATCGAATATTTCGATTTCCTGTCGCTGATATTCGTTTTGTGCGGGTTGGCGTTCAGGATCGTATTCTTCAAGTCCGTCTAAATCTGGCAAAATAGCGGAGTCGCCGAAACACAGGAGGAAACCGTACACTCTTCCTTCCCCAGAAATCATGGCCGGATAGCCTGCGGGCAAGGCAAAAAGCTGACCGCGGGCGATCGCCGGACAAGCAGACACAACCTTTCCTTCGCAATAGCGGAGGTAGTTGCATTCACCGGGTTTGAGAGTACCGTAGACAAAGACTTTCATCACGCAGACCCTAACGGCTAGTTTTTGCTAACATATATGGCTAACCTAATAAACTTCTCCCATAATTATTGTCGAACCCGTCAGGTCATCAGACCTGTTCTTAACAGGCTGTTTGGGATCTCTCTAAATAGTTTAATCCTCGCGGGCGACTGCGAGTGTTGTTACCAACAATAGGATTTGGGACTATGCACTTTCGGGGAAAAAGCCGTCCTGCTATCAGGACGGGGTTTTAAACCCAATTTTCTGATAAATTTCGTTGTTTACCCTTTCTTATAATTCATGACTCTAGCAGTTAGTATTATTACCCCGGCACTTCACCCTTTGCACTTAAGTTCTTTCTTGCCATCGCTGCCCCTAGACAGCCTGTTTTCGACTCAAGGCATTATGGTGATGCTGCTAGCAGCCTATGCAGGGGCGATGTGGATGTTTCTCACCAGTGCACCCAAGGTACACACCGTGATGGTATCAGATATGGGGCAAGCTCGACAATTCTACGAGGGAATGTTAGATCTGCCAGTAGCAGAGGTGCCACTGCACTACTACTACAATTACGAGCAAACCTTGGGCACAACGGGTATCGATCCACTATATTTGTCGCCCAATGTCGGCAGGGGGACTAACAGTCAAACCATGGCGACTTCCGAGGGTTTGTGGTATCAGTTAATGAAAAACACCCAATTGCACGTAATTAGCGGTGCTCTGGCGGGGGAAAAAAATCGCCAGCGTCACGTTTGTTTCGATCGCGAATGTTTGGATCAGCTATTAATGAGAGTCCAAACTCGTGGCATTAAATATAAAATTCGCCGGGAAAAACCACTAAACTTTTTGGTAAAAGATTATGATGGCCGCGTCATTGAAATGTCTGAAGTAAGTAATTAGTTTGATTCAGCTTGAAAAACCCGGTTTTGCTAAAAATCCGGGTTTTTTATTGGTCAATTAATCTTTGTACCCACAGTAGATTTTTCCGGTGTCATCGCTTCTTTGCTCTCGGAAATTACCTGACGGCTGAAAATTTGGAAATACAAAGAAACCAAAAACTCTTTAACCGGAAAGAGTATCAATGTCAAAGGATTAATTGTCACGATGATATTGCGGGCATCGGCTTTAGCTTGTTTGACAATTTGCTGGGCTACCCAATCTGGCGACATAATGCCGATCGGATTTAACTTACTTTTAAACGGCCCTAAAATTAGTTTGCGAACAATACAAGGCGCATCCAGTCGCCGCAGAGTTACCAAGTCTCCCAAAGCCCGCTTGCTGAGCTCGTAGAGGGGACTGACAGCCGGAATGACTTCGGCTTCCGAGGTGTTGACCCAAACTTCTTTGTTGGCTATATTTTCGTTAGTGCGCACCGTTAGCAGAAAAAGTTCCATCAGCCGCCACGCGGAAAAAGTGTTGATTTCGTAGGAATTGGCGATCGCCTCTGGGCTTCTCGAACCCTGCACATTAATGCCGTGATTAATCACCAGAATATCGACTTTTTCCAACAATTCTGCTAAGTCTGCCTCTTGACCTATTTGCCAACTTATGGTTTTTACAGGCAAATCTTTGCCATCAATATTCACAGTAATTGTTTGATTTCCCGATGTGAGGGCGATAACTTTTGCACCAGTTTGGTGGAGATATTTTAACAGCAAATTTCCTAAAGTTCCCGATGCCCCGGTGACGGCTACAGTTTTACCTTTAAGAGAAAGTGCAGTCCCCATAAGTTTATCGATTAACGTGAAAGTACCACAATAGTAAGCATTTTGATTATCGAAATGATGCCGCCAATGGTAAGGTTTATTCACCAACCAATTTCCCGGTGGAGTGAGGAAGTCTCCGGGTTGATGGGTGATGTCGGTTAATTCATCAGCACCCTTGATGCCGCAACCACGGGCGATCGCACTCAACAAAAAGCCTAAAGTATAAACACAACCCGCTGCTGCGCCCCAGTGATATTCCGGCATCCAGAAAAAAGCCGCCACCCACAGCAACAAGCCCAAAACCATCATAGACGCAGCTTCCGGCACATCGTGGCGCCAGTGGGCTTGCTTGTAGATTGTCTCGCTGACGGGAGTCAAATTCGGGCGAAAAACGCGGTGGTGCCAAGCGTGTAGCTTGTACAGTGGCGGCCAATAGTGGGATGCGACATGATAAAAGTCTCGGATGATTTCTGCCCAACAGACAGAAGCTATTGCCAAAGCGCCGACTATCCAGTAATTGATCATACTCGCACCAGTTGGAAATTTGAGATATTAGATATTGTCTGTTTTGAAAGATAACTTAAAATGGTTTTTTTAGCTAGTCTGGAAGTTTACTCAGGTGTTTTAAAATCTGCCAAACGCGGATGAAATACAGAACAAGTTAATTTTGTTGAGATGTCGGTTGATTAGGATTTACGATGGGAAATTTTTTGTAAATCATTCTATTTTGGGACCGATATACCCAATGATTATCTTTCCCGGCCCTAATTCCGTGCAGAAATGGAGTCGCCAAGCTCCCGGTGTCATACGGATGTGCAAACTGAAAATACGCTTTTTTCCGTCAAGACATTTAATATTTAGTTGCTCTCTAAACTGCTTAAGCCTTGACTCGCTCTCTGGAGATACCTTGCTAGGAAGCTTCTCCAAATCCACCGCTCCGTCTGTCCAATTTTTGGATAAGGCATCAAGCTCCAATAACTTTCTGACAACTTGTCGTAACATTTTTGGATCGATAAGGCTTTGTATTTGGTCGCTAGTGCGATCGCAAAATTCCAGGCTGGAGAATAACTCAGATCGACGGTTCCAAAGCTCCAAACCATCAGCAACTCCTGTTTGCTGACGCTTTTTAATCCAATCAGCGTGTTCGAGAACGTGGTTTTTATGACTAGCATGAAGAACCTCTACACTTTCTTCTATCAGATCCTCATTGTCGTCTATTTGTATTAGTTCTAAATTGAGGCGACTGCGATTCCACAGCGATTCTGAATTTAGACTAATTGCCAATGTTTCAAGGTAATAAGCAACTTTGAAGCCTTCTGCTTGGCTACCCTCTAAACTAAACTCACAATCGGGATTTTCAACTTTTATTTTAATTTCTAGATTGGGAATATCAACGGATAAAGGAGCTTTAGTTGCGAGAGTTCTCAGAAAAGTCCGCTCTTCTCTATTAACTTCATTATCATTACGCCAACGAGAAAGAGGATAGTTTTCTGCAAGTACCATAGTATGAAAATCTGCTTGAGTGCGGATACCTTTCAATCCACAGCCTTTAGCTGCAACCATCGTCCTAATCAATTCTGACATCCATTGTCGTGCTATAGAAATATCAGGAGCAAGAGTTCGCGCGGATAGTTCATTAAACACCATCTCCAAATCCATCCCTTATTCTCCTTTTACCGCAGGTTCTAACAAAATTTCCAAGCTGTTGTCCCACTCATCAAAAAAACCATCCGGCCACCGATCTATTCGTCCGTTGCGATCGATTTTTGGCGATATTACCTCAGTCACAGCTTGTCCTTCTTTATTTTGACGCTGGAAGTAATGCAACTGAACATCTTTCGGGTCAAGTTTGCCCCCGTGAACCGCAAGGCGAATGCCATTTAAAACATGATCGCTGTGAGTTTCTATCACCACTTGAACGCCACCGCTAGCGGCCCAAGCTAATAATTGACCCATTTTAACTTGTCCTTTGGGATGAAGATGTGCTTCAGGATTTTCAATTAAAATGATTGTACCCGGTGTTGATGCAAGTGCCGCTACAATAATCGGTAAAGTGTAGCTAATTCCAAATCCCACATTGGTTGCACGGTAAGGATTGCTATCTCCATAGGAATATTGAAAACTCATCAAATCGACATCGGATTTGGCATCAATTTTAAGGCGCGTACCAGGACTAATTTCTCCCATCCACGCCTCAACTTGGTCGATTAAATCCATTGATTTATTAGGAGTCTGTGTCAAATTTTGCCTTTTTAACTTTACATCGGGATGGCTGAGATTACTATTAGGGATAGCCGCACGCCCATTAATAGCAAGAAAATGTGCAGCATACTCGCCTTTTATCCCCAGTTGACCGAGCTGTCGTACTTGGTAATCAGACATTTCATTAAATGGGCGTGGTCCAAGCCTTTCTGCCTGAAGATAGTGAAAATTATTGCCAAAAATATTCGATTTATAGACTTCAGAACTAACTGTTTCCGAGTCAATGTTTAACACATCTACTTCTCTGTCATATTTGAAACTCCATGTCGCTTTTTTATTATTTTCCCAAACAATGCCAAAACCAATTAAGTCCTCTTTTGCTCCCTCAAAAAGTGCGTCTCTAGCAGTACCGATATTCACAAAATAGCCATTAAGCGCCAACCCTTTTTCTGGCAATAAACCCTGTTGGTAAGATTGTCTTAGCAGTAGGAGCGATTGCATAACAGAAGATTTACCCGTGCTGTTCAAACCTGAAAATAAAGTAAGGTTTTTAAATTCCAATAACTGATTTGCAAAAGGTTTGAAGTTGAGCAAGTGCACCGAAGTAATCATATCAAAACCTCCTGAATTATTTGTTCAATTATCATAAATCTATACTCGATTTTTTCCGCTGCCTGAGAGATAGAAGTCAAAAAATCTCGATCGCTGTCTACATAATTTCTAAATTTTTCACTCAACTGCTCCTTTTTCTGCTTCAATACATCAAGTTGTGCGTCGCTAAGCAAACTGAGATTAACAGACCAAACTTCAAACAATGCTTTATTAATCGGAAACATTTTTGTTTGGTGCTGGGAGATTTTACGAAAGGCATTTTTCCCAAAGATGTTCCATGCAGCAACCATAGCTTTTTTGAAATTATCTTCAATTACTTTTAATTCCGGTTCCGACATATGGTTAATTTTAGATAATGCTTTACTTAAAAATAAATTTCTTTTTTCAGATTGATAATTTTTATAAGATGTAAGTGTAAATGCTAAAAAACCCAGTATAAATTCCCGATCGTCCATCCGCATTTTACGCAACTTACTTAGCTTAGTAACTTGCTTAAATTCTTGTAAAAGAGCAAGTTTAGCTAAGAATTTTGTTGCCTTACCGGGGTTGAGAGCATGGCGCAGTTCTTGAGGAGACATCGGCAGTCCACCTGTATTAATCCGTTTGAAAATATTATATTTAACTTCAGGAGGCGTACCTTTTTCAATCAAATAAACTGTCACCTGAGTCTCCTCTATTCGACGCTGGTATCTCCGCCCGATTTCATCATAATTTTTGCCTTCTAAATTGAGCAAGTATTCTAGTCCGCATAACTTCAGTTTTTTATCGCTCATAAATTGCTTGAGAGCAGATAGCCGCTGCAATCCATCCACAACTAACCATTTATCTTCATCAGTTGCATCTATATAAAAAGCTGGTAATGGAATCCGAATCAGGATCGACTCGATCAGTCTGCTTTTAGCGTCATCTTTCCAAATGTTTGCATGACGCTGAAAATCTGGTGCTAAGTCAAGAGCTTCCTCATTGATTCTTCTTAGGAGTTGCTCGATGGTTGGTTCTCTGGTAAAAATATTAATTTCATCAGGATCGTATATCAATTTGTCTGTTTCATAAAGTTCATCACCGTTATCTTCTTCTTGATTCAAATTTAAGTCATCAATCATTGAATCTTGGTTGGATACTTGCTGTTCTAGTTCTGGCTGACCTACCATAGGAAATACTCCTCTGTGTTAACCTTGATGTGAGTATTTTAGCAAATAATAGTCTTCTCAAATATTATCTCACAAATTTCGTGGCTTACAGCTTTGTCTAAAATTAGCTTCCCGATGCAGCAGGAATTATTCGCAGCCGAGTTTTTCCGGGGTTGTGGTTGGCGGTTGCAGCACTCTTAGAGGGGGATATGCCAAGGGCGATCGCAACTCTTCAAGCCGGATTAAACAGTGACGCACATCAAGAGTTTGTCCAACAGTTAGCCAGCTTTCCAAATCCCGCTTAAATATCCCCTCAATCTGTTAGTCTGCGGAGGCAGACTTCGTTAGTTTAGTAGCGGTTTCAACCGCCGAGAACTATAGACAATGCTACCGAATTTTCTACCGCATTTGATATCATCCCCCTACAACCGACAAGTTTGTCGTGCTCTTTCATCTTCCGGTTCTTGCCACCCAAAAGAGAAATGACTCACTGCATTAATTTGCGGTGTAGCAGAGCGAATTGCCTGCATTTGAACTTCCAAAGAAGGCCGATTTTTCAGGGATTTTCCCCAATCACCGGCGATCGCCGGAATAATTTTTGCTCCCGGAGGTGCTAAACTCACAGTTCGCTGCACCTGGGGTACAATACAGCTTACATCCCCACAATTGCCATAGGACATCGCGTGAAATTCCACAGAAGCCGCAAACCTGTCCCAAGGCTGCAATCTCGAATCAAATCCTCCTAGATTTATAGTTTGATTCCCATTCGGAAAAAATACTGCTCCTACAGGTATTCCCATCCTTTGGGCTGGTTGAATTGCCATCCCCAAAAATTCTAAAACTCCTTGGACTGCGTGAGCAACACTCAGTTTCCAGAGGTCTTTTTGCAGAGTACCAGTGTCAGGCAGTTTTGGTGTTGGGGTTGGTTTTGGTGTGGGATTCGGAACGTTTGGTTTACCATTATCGGGAACTTTTGCAGCAGTCAGTCCCCTAGAGTTGGCTTTTTTAGGAGGGGGAGTTGGTGTGGGAGTTGGTGTTGCTATCGGTTGCGGAATTCGCCCCTGCCAAAGAGGTTCTTTTTCGGTTGGATATTGTTTGACTACTGCTTGAACATCACTAACATTAATAAATCCTTTTGTCAAGTATCGCTGGATTAAATCTCGCCCTTGTTGATTGTTAGCACGCTGCAATAAAACTTGCTGGGATGCTGGGCCATAAATCCACAAATCTTTGACTTTAGTGACAACGGAAGCTGGGCCAACGCCTCGTAAATAACGAATGTAGTCAAATAACATTCCTTGGGGGCGACGTTTGAGCACTTGATTTACTAACAAGGAATAGTCTTGCCGTGCTTGGGGGCTGTAGGGATCGACAAAGGCTTGATTTCCCGGAACTTCTGCGAAGTCATCGTTAATTCCTCCGTCTTGAACTACGGTTAAAGTTGTCTGATTTTGACCGTTTTTTGCCAGTGCTTGCTGTCTGTCTTCACGCTGGGCGTAGGTATAGCCAAAGTTCATGGTAAATAGCCAAGCATACACTTTTAAACCTCGCTGTTTTCCCTTGGCGATCGCATTTTCTAATAAATCGGATTTCTCGTAGCCACGATTTCTCAAAACAGAAGGCCAAGTCGTAGGATTATCCGCGACTGGAAGTAGCACTTGACCATCGTAAAATACTTCGATATAGACTTGATTGTAGCCTTTATTCACAACTTTGTCTAATACGCGATCGAGTTCTCCCGCCCGGACATCGCAGGGATACAAGCGCAGCCAAACTGCTTGAGTTTGGGGCCAATTTTTTTGGCGACATTCGGCTATTTCCCGCGCGTGTTTGTTTAATGCACTAAAATATGCCTGCTGAGATTCCGGTTTTCCTGAGAGGGCCGCCCGACGCAAATCTTCTTTTTCATTTACTTGTTCTTTGGAAAATTGGCAATAGGCTGAGAATTGGGCAACTGCTGGTTTATTTTCAATGATTTCTCCCAGGATTGGGCAGATGAAGCTACAGGTTAAAACGGCAGTTACTGCACTTAAAAAGCGTCGCTGGCGTTGCGGAATGGCGATGGGATTTGGTGCAAATTTCATGGGAACATTAAATTGGGTTTAAGCGTCTAATTTTCGGTGCGATCGCCTAAGTGCGATCGCGTTGATGCACCACTACAAAATTACGTGGAAATGCGTCAGTCCTGTTAAATACTTATTTCATCGATTATAGCAATATTTGGTAGCCAATCCGTCGGAGGTTCTACAACAAAATTGGCTAAGGAAGCTTTGGTGTCTTTGGTCCGGTTGCAACGAGGGGCGAATTGACAGGAATTACAGACATGGGAATTAATGTGTACTTGGGGTAAAAATTCACCGGATCGGGCATATTCCTCTCGCCACTGGCTAAGCTGGTGCAACTGGTTGGTTAAATCTTGTTTTGTGCGATCGTGTTCTATTTGACTGTAAGAAAATGTGAGGCTTTGTGGCGGTTCCTCTCCTTGCAATTGGACAAACCAATATGTCATAGAAACTTGTTCCGGCGAATAATCGCTGGTTTCTACTAATACATATAAATAGAGGCGAGTTTGCCAAGTTTGGGAAATCCAGTGGAATTCTTGAGGACGGGGATAGGTTTTCCAGTCGAGAATTTGAGCTTGGTTGGGTTCTGCTATTAGCAAATCGTAGATGACGGTAAATAGGTAATCTTGAAAAATTAAGGTACGGGGATGTTCGGCTTGGCGGAAGGTTTTTTCATCCTTTTGATACTGGGTAAAAAGTTCGGGGGCGCTATGGATAAATGCTGTAATACAGCGTTCCATTTCAGTTTCTTTTTCGGTGATAAATGCCAGGGGCAATCCTAGTTCGCGCTGCTGCATCAAGAGGTGAAATCGGCTACCCCATGCGAGTTTTTCTTGTTGTTCTGGGGATGTGTGAGTGGCGAGGAGTTCTAGGTAGCTATGTTGGAATTTGCGCGGGCATTCTTGGATAATTTTGAGTTGGCTTTGGGAGAGTCGGAACATTTTTGTGTCTGTTATTTTTTTTGTTTTTGGTAAGCTTTTTTATGCCCATTATGAAATTTATGTGACAGTTTATGCGCCCAAACTATCTGTTATTCTGAGATGAATTAAATTGAATCATCAACATCCGTGAACAGGTCTGACAAATCTCGATAACCACTGACAACTCGAAATATTTCTACATCCTGTCCGATCGCCATATAGAGTATAAGATAGTTATCCATCGGGATACTGCGTAGACATGGCAAAATCTCGTCTCGTTGTCGTCCAATGTTGGGAAACTGAGCAATTTTGGCCTATTTTGCGTCGAGTTTGCTTAAAAAGCGATCGGCTTTATCGAGTCCCGATTGACTAGCGATGTAGTCTGCAATTTGCTCAATGTCGTGAGCCATGATCGATCGCACTTTTCCCCACCCCCATTTACAAATTCCCAATTTGTTGAGCAAACCACATCGCCGCCGTCCCATTTCCCTGAGTCAAAAGTTTCAAAGTCTCCGATAGCAACGCAATTGGTAAACCCTGAAGCGCACCAGAAATTTCACACTCCTGATAGTTGCCATTCTCGTTCAATCGAAATGCCAAAACTCTCTCGCCTTGAATATCTACCACCCAATATTCAGGAATTCCCAAAGCAGCATACAATCGCTTCTTTTGATCCAAATCGCTCGTTAAAGTAGTATCGGAAGTTTCTATCACTAAATCGGGGATTCGCGATTTATTCAGATTGACTCGGCGCGGTTCCCCTTTTTTCCACTGGATGAAATCTCCACCGACGTATAAAATGCGATCGGGCGCACCTCCTCCCACCTTTGGCTTCTCAATTACACATCCACCCAAGTCATCGAAAGCTTGTCCTCCTTTGTTGACAAACCAAAATCCAAACACCAGAGTCAAGAGGTTGTTAAATCTGGCGTGATTAATTCCTTCATTACCCATGTCTATCCAAAGATATCCTTCATAAAAAAATATTCTGGCTTCCTCCAAAGACGGATCTTCGCAGGCTGCTACATAATCTTCCCACGTCGCGACTTGCCATTGGGGAATTTCACCTACTTGAGACACGATGAATTTTGGAGTTGTATAAGTCATGATTCAAAAGTGAATTAAGGATAATTTAATCCTAACTGAAGTTGATATTTATCTGCTGGGGGCCCAGAAACCGGGTTTTTGCGAAAATACTCGTTACAGCCCGCAAAAACCGCAAAAAACCCGGTTTGTTTGATTTTGATGCGGTGTTTATCGAATTACTGTCGGCGCGGGAATTGCTACTTCTAAGTCTGGTTGCAAGTCAAAGACTACGACAAACCTTACTTGAGGCATTAGTTGACGCAGACACAGCAAATGGCCGTCAGCATCCGATCGCCTCCGAAATCGCCCCACAATCGCGCGCTGCATATTTGGCATGAGTTTCGCGATCGCCCAAGGGTAAAGCCATTTTTGGTACGCGATCGCACCAGGATTCCCGGTGAATCCCTGTTGATAACCGTTTTGTGTCATAATCGTCTGGTATTCGTAAGGAGTACAGGAAAGGGCGTTAGCAAGTCTCTTGCCGGAAATCGACTAACGCCTCTACTACTATGATTAAACACCAAACTCACTTTCTATGTCAATATTTAGCGCTAAATATTAACGCTTATTCTGTCAAAAGGTTCGGTCAGCTATGGATCTGAGAGCCTTAAGAGAACGTGCGGGGCTGAAAATTATAGACGTAGCACATATACTAGAATGTGCTGAATCTTCAATTCGCAACTGGGAAAAGGGCCGAACATTGCCAAAGATGGAAGTTTGGCAAGTATTCCGAATGCGGGACTTGTATCGATGTACCGAAGCGGAGTTAGTGCTAGCTGTCAGAAAGTCAATGCCGACGGAACAGAAAGAACAGACAAAACCGACGGAGTAACAATAATCTCTTAGTCCGCGCAGATCGATCGTCTTTTAAACCCGCCCCCACCCAACGGCTCAAATTTATTATATAAGTAGGGGCGGGTTTTACCGACAATAATTGTCTAAAATCGATCATCTTTTAAACCCGCCCCCACCCAAGGGCAAATCCTCATCTACCTGTAGGAGTCTGTTTATGAACCAATTGGGCCGGGGCGGGTTTTTGAGATTGTTATTTTGAGGCGATGATGGTTGGTAAAACCCGCCCCTACAGCAATGGGGCCGGGGCGGGTTTTTGAGATTGTTAGTTTGAGGCGATGATGGTTGGTAAAACCCGCCCCTACAGCCAATAATAAATCACTCTTTTGTCAATACAAAAACACTTCCTTCATTGCCGCGCCCAATCCGCAAATCGCTATCCAAATAAGTAATATCCAGCCATCCCTGTTGTTCCCGTGCATCCAGCCCGAAATCTACAGCAGTGAACTTTTTACCCGACTCAATCTCATTGATAAACTTAACCGGAGATTCATAGCCAATCAAGCTGCGTAAACCTAAAATTGACCGCTCAAATTTTACTTGTACTCGACATTCTGAAGTTGCTTCAAATTTTGCCGCTACGCTGACTATTCCCTCTAAATAAGGCAATCCGTAAAGTTCAGCAATGTTATAGATTTTAGATTCTTTAACTCGGATACATTGATAAATTTGACCGAGTTTTAACAAGGGAAAACCGTCGAGATTCAGCAGTGCGCGGCTGGTGGTGTATAATAACCGCCAATCCCCATTTAAGAGCTCTGTGGCTTCCACGGGGCGAGGTGTGGGGTTGAAATCTTCCAAAGAGGCGATCGCACTTAAAATCGCCTGTTTGTCGCTAGCCGTCGCCAGCAAGCCGCGATTCTTACCCGCAATTATTTCTAATAGTCCAGATTTTCCAATCATGATTTTTTAAGAAGGAAGAAGGAAGAAGGAAGAAGGAAGAAGTCACCCCCCCCTGCCCCCCCCAAGGGGGGAAATTCAGGAAGAAGGAAGAAGAACCCCCCCCTGCCCCCCCCAAGGGGGGAAATTCAGGAAGAAGGAAGAAGTCACCCCC
>NZ_JBGJZU010000013.1:22733-102568 GCF_041354475.1 Microcoleus sp. | reverse complement strand
AACCCTCCCCTTGTTAAGGGGAGGGAGTAAGAAATTCACAAATGATTTAGGATTGCTATAGCATTCGTAAAGTTTTTTACCCCACCCCAACCCTCCCCTTGTTAAGGGGAGGGAGTAAGAAATTCACGGCGCGTGATGCGAGGATTGCTATATAAATATTCAAATCATCCTCCCAATCCACTACAATCTTAATATTATTTTGCAATATGTCATTGGCCATTGTGCCAAAAATTATGCGACATTATGCCTAGACAGCACCCGCGATCGCCCTCAACTAAAAAAATTCTAACAGAGAACTCTCGGAGACCTGTCAGAAAAATCAACAATTAGCTTAAAATCTATGCAAAGGTCCACTAATTGAAACAATGAGTCAGACACTGCCAGAACTCCAAACAGAAGTCCGCACCATGCAAGCCGAAATTGCCACCCTGCAAGAGTCGCGGGAAAAACTTTACAAACAGCGCTCGTCCTGCCGCGTCACAGTCAGCTTTCCCAAAAACAATACCCCGGAAGCTATTGCCGAGTTCCACCGACAAAATGCTGCTTTTGGCGAACAATGGTTGCAGCAACTCGAAGAGATTGACCGAGAAATCAGAACTCTGGAAAAGCAATTGCAACAAAAACAGGTTTTATTTGAATATAAACAAGCTGAAATGGACAAAATGCTAGCCCAACAGCACTGGCAAGATATAGAAAATAAAGTTCAAACTGGGGAAAAGCACTTGGAAGCACAAGCCAGGCGGATTAATCAGATAGCAGCCCAGCTAGAAGCGGAAATACGCACTTTCAAAGCGCTATCTGATGAGTTGACTCCCACTTATGCTGAGTGGTTTCAACAACCAAATCAAGTTGTGGAATTTTCGGCAAACACTATCCCTCAAGCAGTTGCTAAAAACAATGGGTTTGTAGTAGAAAGTAAAGATATAAACTGGGAATAACCATCAATATTTTTGATTAAGGTTCTGGGGAGAGTTAACGGGCATAATTTCTCACTCCCCGATCAGTCATGTACATAAAATTTATTTCCTGACAGCCTCAAAATTTTACCTGTTAATGAAACAATTAATTTGGATACTTCTATTTATATTTGCGATTGGAGCTGCCAGTTTGGGTTCCTATTCGTGGCAGCATTTGTCACCAGTAGCCGAAGTTGGGAGGGGAGGCAATATTACGGTTTCCCAAAACCCATCTGCCTCGCCACTTCCGGCTACCAAAAAAGCAGTGGATTTTCCCCAAATTGACCAGTCTCGTTTGTGGAAACACCTGGAAACTTTAGCCGGAGAACGGGATCGAGAGAGCGATCGCTCTTTCACCAGAAATTACATTTCTCAACAACTGCAAATAGTAGGATTCCCCCCCCAATTGCAACCCTTCGAGAGAGGAACTAACATCTTCGCCGAAAGAAAAGGTACAGACTCAACAGCGGGTGCAATTCTCGTCGCCGCCCACTACGATACTGTACTCAAATCACCCGGTGCTGATGATAATGCTACCGGAGTTGCAGTAGCTTTAGAAGTAGCACGACTGCTAGCAGCCCGTCCCACACGTCGGACACTACAAGTGGCATTTTTTGATCGAGAAGAAATCGGACTTTTAGGTAGTTTAGCATTTACCAGTAGTCCGGCGCGGTTAAAAAATTTGCAGGGAGTTGTAGTCTTGGATATGGTGGGTTATGCTTGCCATACTGCCGGATGTCAGCGATATCCCGAAGGGTTGACACCGGAAGCTTTTCTGGAGGCTGCGGGGGTGACTTCTTCCAAAGTAGGTGAGTTTATCGCAGTGATTGGTGATGCGGAACATCCGCAGTTATTGGGTAGTTTTGCGGAGTCGAGAAAAGCAGGTTTACCACCGATAGTGACGCTACCAGTTCCTCTCAAAGGGGTACTGACTCCCGATGTTTTGCGCAGCGATCATGCGCCTTTTTGGTATCAGGGAGTTGGTGCTGTTTTGGTGACAGATACGGCTAATTTGCGATCGCCCCATTATCACCAATCTAGCGATACCCTAGCCACGATCGATCGACCTTTTTTCGCCGGTTCTGCTCAAATCGTTGTCAACGCTACTGCTAAATTATTAGAACTGCTGTAAATAGCGTAGTGCTGCTGCTTGCACTAGGTGTATTTTGTCTATCCATTCTCAACCCCCTGTAAATGCTCGAAAAACCCACCCAAAAAACAGCACGCTCAAGAAAATTACACCAGCAACAATTAACGCCAAACCCAACAGTAAAGCCGCCACAAATAACCAATCAGCTTTTTTCCCAGCAGGTTCAGGGGAACCTAAATGAGCATCCAGCAATTCTATATTTTTGACATTAGCCTTCCAAGCAACATCCAACAAATCTCCAGCCACGGGTACAGTCCCAGCAACTGTATCAAACACGATGTTAGCGGCCATTTTTACTAAAGTCTCTTGTGGCACTCCCATTTGGGCAGATTTAAACACAATATAACCGGCAAAAATGGAACTGATTAAATCACCGCCACCCGGTATCAGTCCCAATATCGGATCGAGTCCAATCCGGTATTTGGTGCCGGGGATGGGAATTGCATTGTCTAGTAAATTGCTGATGCGACGGAGACGGCGCAAGGATGCAACATGGGATTTGTTGGTAGTATTTGGGGATGAATTTTGTATAGGAGAACGGGACATTTAGATTACTCCTGACTTTATTTCTTTGTCCGCGGAGGAGGACGAAAATTTTTGTAGAAGCGATTGCGATAGCCTAATCATATAAAACCCTCTCTTCTCTTCCTTCGCGTCCTTAGCGCCTTCGCGGTTAAATCATTCCGATACAACCGGAATTGGTATCATTTTTCATAACACTGAGAAACCCGGTTTCTATTCAAAACCGGGTTTCCTAATTCTAGCTGATGGCTGTTAGTTTAGCCTGCTATTTGTTGCCTTCAGTGAAGTCGGCATCAATTACATCGTCACCGCCGCCTGTGGGGCCGCCGTCTCCAGGGCCACCAGGGCCACCAGGGCCACCAGGGCCACCTGCTTGCTGGTACAGGTTGCTGCTAACAGCGTAGAATGCTTGTTGCAACTCGGTTGTGAGGGTTTTGATGCGATCGTCATCTTCGGTTGCGATCGCCTCGCGCAAGTCCTTAAGCAGCCCTTCAATCTTAGTTTTGTCAGCAGGGGGAACTTTATCACCCAATTCTGCCAACTGCTTCTCGATTTGATAGGCTTGAGAATCAGCTTGGTTTTTGCGATCGATCCGTTCGCGACGTTCTTTGTCAGCAGCCGCATTGGATTCGGCTTCCTTCACCATGCGCTCAACTTCATTGTTGGGCAAAGTGGAAGCACCAGTAATGCTAATAGATTGCTCCTTACCAGTACCTTTATCTTTAGCAGCTACATTCAAAATACCGTTAGCATCGATATCAAATGTAACTTCAATTTGAGGGACGCCACGGGGAGCTGGGGGTACTCCATCTAAGCGGAATGTTCCCAAATCTTTGTTGTCGTTTGCCATTTCCCGTTCGCCTTGCAAAACGTGAATTTCCACGTTTGTTTGGCCGTCTACAGCAGTCGAGAAAGTTTCTGACTTCTTAGTAGGAATAGTGGTGTTGCGGGGAATGATTTTGGTCATCACGCCGCCCAAGGTTTCGACACCGAGGGACAGGGGAGTAACGTCGAGCAACAGGATGTCTTTGACTTCGCCTGCCAGTACGCCTGCTTGAATGGCGGCACCAACTGCTACCACTTCATCCGGGTTTACCGTTTGGTTGGGGTCTTTGCCGAGGATTTTTTTGACCAGTTCTTGCACGGCTGGAATGCGTGTAGAACCGCCGACTAAGACAACTTCATTAATTGCAGATTTGTCTAGTTTGGCGTCGCGAATTGCGTTTTCTACGGGGATTCGAGAGCGATCGATTAAATCCGAGCAGAGTTCTTCAAATTTGGCGCGGGTCAAGGTGGTGTCCAAGTGTTTTGGCCCGTCTTGAGTCGCGGTAATAAATGGCAAGTTGATTTCTGCTTGGGTAACGCTAGACAGTTCAATCTTGGCTTTTTCTGCTGCTTCTGTCAGGCGTTGCAGTGCTTGTTTGTCTTTGCGGAGGTCAATGCCTTCGGCTCTTTGGAATTCTCCGGCGATGAAATCCACAATTTTTTTGTCGAAGTCGTCACCACCAAGGTGAGTGTCTCCAGAAGTTGCCAATACTTCAAATACACCGTCGCCGACTTCCAGAATCGATACGTCGAAGGTACCGCCACCTAAGTCAAATACGAGGATGGTTTCGTTGCTCTTTTTATCTAACCCGTAGGCTAAAGCTGCTGCTGTAGGTTCGTTGATAATCCGCAGCACTTCAATCCCGGCAATTTTGCCAGCGTCTTTAGTAGCTTGGCGCTGGGAGTCGTTGAAGTAAGCGGGAACGGTAATTACTGCTTGGGTGACAGTTTCGCCTAGATATTTGCTGGCGTCTTCTACCAGTTTGCGCAGAACTTGGGCAGAAATTTCTTCTGGCGCAAATTGCTTGCCGCGGGCGGGACAGTCGAGTTTGAGGCTGTTTCCGACTTTGAGGACTTTATAGGAAACTTCTGTGGTTTCGTGGGTTACTTCGTCAACGCGGCGGCCGATGAACCGTTTTACTGAGTAAAAGGTGTTTTCGGCGTTCATCACGGCTTGACGCTTGGCGATTTGTCCGACAAGTTGATCGCCATTTTTGGTGAATGCTACGACGGAAGGTGTGGTGCGACCCCCTTCAGCGTTGGCAATGACGGTGGGTTTGCCGCCTTCCATAACTGCGACGCAGGAGTTTGTCGTACCTAGGTCAATTCCAACTACTTTTCCCATAGGGGTGTTCCGGCTCCAATCTCTACAAAATTTTGGTTTTCTATCTGTGTGATAGTCTGGTTATTCAGGACTGCGATTTCACCTGGGTAGGTGTACGGATAGTGAGTCCTGCTTTAATACAGTCTTCGATAGGGTGATTATCTCTATACTGCGGGCGGTTAGACCTTGGGATGAAGGCGTGTTTACCGAACCTGTGAGGGACGGTTGCATTCATCGGCTTTGCAGCGCTACAGTTGTTGACTGCTTTTCTTTACTCTTCCTAATGTACGGGGTTTGAGCGATCGGGGTATTGTGGCAAACCGTATAAATTTTGTTGTATTTGCCGTCTTTGTTGATAAATTTTGTGTGGTTGGTAGGGGCGATCGCTTTTTTGGATGGAATAGATCACTTTTTCTGATGCACAATATAAGTAGAATCCGCAACTATCCTGTGACTGTCTTCAGTTGAAACAGCCATAAAAGTTCTAAAAATTCCGTTGCTGTGGTTTTTTCGACTATAGTATTTGAACAGTCAAAATTCACAGGAAGCTACCACGGGAATTGATATCAGTCCCGATCGCTTGATTATTCGACTTCTGCCCTAATTATTGTGGAACAGGCTTTCGGGCCTGTTCTTAACCAGCTTTGTGGGAGATGGCTATTGACCAATCAGCAAAGCACCAGGAAAGTAATTCAGAGCTTCAGCAATTGCTAATTGACCGTTACTTTCTACCATCTGATTTGTAATCGCGTCTTTCCAAACAGACGGCATTTCCTCGGACAATTCTAGCTTCGTATCTTTCCAGACTTTTTCGCCTAGTGGCATTTCTTCTGGCTTGACTATCCCAGTCAAAAACCGAGGAGCAATGACAATAGCTGTCGTATTTTCGTAGCTGCGGGCAAAGGCGATGAGATTATCTTTAAATCTCCCAACTACTTCCAGTGGCTGATAATTACCTGCTTGAAAAACTTTCAAGTATTGTTTTCTGGCTTCGAGAACTCTGGTGGTCAAAAACAACTTAATTCTCGCATCTTCTTTGGTTGATATCAAATCTTCAATCAGTTGCAAAATGTCACTTTGAGCTTGTTGTTTAATTTCCTGCAACACCTGAATTCGGCGCTCAAAATCCACTGGACGGCGGTTATCTGGATCGACATGGCTTAAATCCCAAAATTCCGTACCTTGATAAATATCGGGGACACCAGGAGCGGTGATTTTTAGCAATGTTTGAGATAAGGAATTTAAAATTCCATAATCAGCTACTTTTTTCCAGAAAGGTGCGAATTTTTTGAGGAACTGATTTTGTTCACCAGGTTCGAGAACATGATCGACAAAAGTCATAAAGCCAGTCTCGTATTCGTTATCCGGTCTCAGCCAAGCAGTATGAACTTTGGCTTCGCGGACGGCTTTGATCACATAATCTTTCATGCGGTCAATAAAGTCGGTATTTTCGATTTCTTCAAACGGGAAACTACCGATTAAGGTTTGGTAAAAGAAGTATTCATCATTAGTGTCGGGAACCATACGATTCACCAAGTTGACTTTTTTGGAAGAGTTCAACTCTCTCCAAGATTTGACTTGCTGTTCCCATTCATCGGGGATTTCTGACAGTACGTTAATTCGGGCGCGCACGTCTTCGCCACGCTTGGTATCGTGGGTAGCCGTGGCATTCATTTTGTGCGGCCACACTGCTTGCTGATGTTCGTTGAATTGGTGAAATTCAGTGAGGGAGACACCGAATTGACTGGGGTTTCCTCCCACTTCGTTGAGTGATAACAGTCTGTAATAGACGTATAAAAGTGTGTCTTCAATGCCTTTTGCCATCAAAGGGCCTGTCAACTGCTGGAGTTTCATCACAAAGTGGCGACGCTGTTCTTTTTGTTCTGTTGTTAAGGTTTCTTCTGCTTCCAACAACAGGATTGTTTCGATGAAATTAAGTTCTTTTAGCAGCAGTGGGATTTGTTGTTTGGCTTTGGCGATCGCATCTTTTACATAAGTGCGATCGGACTCTCTCAAGCCTTCTTGATTAATGTAAGTTCGGTAAACTGGAAAAATTGCCAAAATTGCTGACAAGGCTTTTTCCAAGCCGGGGCGAGTAAAGTCATTTCCCTGTCGAGATTGACCGGATATATTTTTCAAAAGTTGAGCGAGATTGTCTACATCTCCCGCCAAGTTTTTCTCAATAATTAGCCTTTTTTTATCTATAAACAACTGTTCGTAGGGGACGCTGAGCCTAGTGAATCTGTAATATATATCGCTAAATTGCTGTTCGCGATCGGACCTACAAAAAACGCCGTTTACGTAATTCAAAAAGTCGTAACCGCTGGTTCCTTCAATGGGCCAGTATGAGGGCAAATCTTCTTTGTGTTCGAGAATTTTTTCCACAGTGATGTAAATATCACCGATTCTGTGCCTCAGCCGTTTTAAATATTCTGTGGGATCGTAAAGTCCGTCGATATGGTCAATTCTCAATCCCGTAAATTTTCCTTCTTCAATCAAGTCGAAGATCAGAGCATGATTTTTATGAAAAACTTTTATATCTTCGACTTTTACCGAAATTAGTTCGTTGACAGTAAAAAATCTGCGGTAGTTAATTTCTTCTGCACCAACTTTCCAAAAAGCCAGACGGTAAAACTGCTCGGACAGCAAATCATCCAGTAGGTTAAA
This sequence comes from Microcoleus sp., assembly GCF_041354475.1. Lineage (NCBI taxonomy): Bacteria > Bacillati > Cyanobacteriota > Cyanophyceae > Oscillatoriales > Microcoleaceae > Microcoleus > Microcoleus sp. The sequence continues at coordinate 95,124 of NZ_JBGJZU010000013.1, read as the reverse complement.
GCTTTCGGGATTCCCCTTTTCTCCATTAAAAAAATTGATATTTTCATCTATAAATTCTTTAACAATCGGATTTTGATTGTAGAGTTCCCACAGCAGTCCTTTGACAAAAGCTATCTGATCGTATCTTTCTTTTCCTTTTGTTTCTGAAGGAATATTCTTAATCAGATAAAGAATTCCCAAAAACTTGATAAAATCAGGATGACGTCTGCCTAATTCGCGGCCTAAATGTCCCAAGTTATGACTGATGAAATTCGCGTAGGATTGTATTTTGACTGGCAATTTTAAGCTATAGTAATTGATGCTTAACCCCAGGTCGTTGTATTTTAGTTGAATTTCGCCATTTTCGAGACACTCTCCATAAAAATTACCAAGCAGCGGAGCCAGCACTCGACCTCTGAGATGTTCGTAACCGTGATCCCATTCAATATCGAAGTAATCGAAATAGTCGGAATCTGGTCCGTGTTCCAATACATCTAACAACAGCAAGTTTTGAGTGTCGTAAGCCATGTGATTTGGGACGATATCTTGCAACCATCCCATTTTTCGGTTGTGGATTTCGTCGGTGAGTGCTTCAAAGTCTTCTGAGGTTCCTAATTCGGGATTGAGCTGATTTGAGTCAACTACATCGTAGCCGTGGCTGCTGCCTTTTCTGGCTTTAAATATTGGTGAAGCGTACAAGTCGGTAATGCCTAATTCTTCTAGATAGCTAACGATTTGTCTGGCGGCTTCAAAGTTAAAGCCTGCATGAAATTGAATCCGATAAGTTGCTGTGGGAATTCGCATCATGTTAATTTTACTCCTAATTTTTTATGGTTTTTTATTTTAAAGAGGAGGCTGAGCCTCCGGGACTGCATTCCCTGGCTGAGCCTGGGAACGAGAGAGACAAGAGAAACAAGAGATAAAGAGGAGGCTGAGCCTCCGGGACTGCATTCCCTGGCTGAGCCTGGGAACGAGAGAAACGAGAGATAAATGGTTTCTAGGAAGAGCCTGAGAACAGATATCTAGAGGCTCTGCCTCCTGTTTTAATCTAATTCATAGAGCGCAAAACTATGGGGTGTGACAATCAATTCTGGGTCAGAAGTTATTTTTTCTGGCAAGGTGGAACCTGGACCCATCCACTTTGCCTCAGCAGAGTCTAAAATCTTTTTCCAATTGCCTTGGGGAAGTGCTGGCTTAAAAGCAACCTGTTGTTCGTTGAAGTTTAGAATGCAGAATATCTGACTGTCATCTGTCCACCGACGTAGAAATAAGATTTTTTCTGCTTCGATGCTGGAAACTTCTAGGCTGGTTTTATCCAGTTTTTTAAGGGCGGGTATGGTGCGCCGCAGTTGAATTAAATGTTGGTGCCATTCCCAGAGAATTTTATGTTTGCCTTTTGTTGGTAGTTCCCAGTTTAACTTGCACTTTTGGAAACTGTCTGGACTCTGGGGGTCTTGAAATTCGCCTCGTCCTTCAAAGACTTTAAATTCTTGTTGTTTGTCTTTGCGAATCGCTTCAATTAAGTTTTCGTCGGAGTGTGAAACGAAGTACAAAAATGGTGCTTCTTCTCCGTATTCTTCTCCCATAAATAGGAAAGGAATGTAGGGAGAAGTTAAGACTGTGCCGGCGGCGAGTTTGAGGGATTCAAAATCAACTATTTTTGAAAGTCTATCTCCCAAAATGCGGTTGCCGATTTGGTCGTGGGTTTGGGAAAATACGACGAATTGATGGGCTGGTACATCCTTGGCAGAACTGCCGTGTTTTCGCTTTCTGTGGGGGGCGTATTGACCGGAGTAAACAAAGCTTTCTCGGTAAGATTTTTCTAATTGTTCGCACTTGCCGAAGTCTTGGTAGTATCGGTCGTTTTCTCCTGTGAGGAGGGCGTGCAGTGCGTGATGGAAATCGTCGCACCACTGGGCATCTAGTCCGAATCCTCCTAGTTCTTTAGGACGCAGAACGCGGGCATCATTTAAGTCGCTTTCTGCTATTAAATAAAGTTGCCGTCCTAGCTGTTGAGAAATGTCGTAGGTGGCATCGGCTATTTCTTGCAAAAACGGTCTGGCAGTTACTTCAAATATTGCTTGAATTGCGTCGAGTCTCAGGCCATCGATGTGATAGTCTCGAAACCAGTATAGGGCGTTTTCCAGAAAGTAGTGGCGGACTCCATCGCTGTAGGCGTCGTCGAAGTTGAGGGGGTCTCCCCAAATTGAGCCGTATTTTGATGTAAAGTATGGGCCGAAGTCACGGAGATAGTTTCCTTCTGGGCCGAGGTGGTTGAAAACTACATCAAGAATTACTGAAATACCTTGTTTGTGGCAGGCGTCGATCAGTTTTTTGAAGCCTTCGGGACCACCGTAGGAGTTTTGGACTGCGTAGGGATATACGCCATCGTAACCCCAATTGCGATCGCCTGGAAATTGGGCGACGGGCATAATTTCTATGGCGTTGATTCCCAGTTCTTTGAGTTGCTTTAGTTGGGGAATTATGGCTTCAAATGTTCCGGCTTCGGTGAATGTGCCGACGTGGAGTTCATAGATGATGGTTTCTGCTAGTGGCACGCCTTGCCAATCTTTATCTGTCCAGGTAAAGGCGCTTTCATCTATGACTTGGGAAGGGGAGTGTACGCCTTGGGGTTGATATTTGGAGGCGGGGTCTGGTCTGTGGATGTTGCCTTCTAGTTGGTAGGTGTAAAGGGTTCCTGGTGGGATATCTGTAGCGGTGGTTTGCCAATATCCGGCGGCGGATTGTTGCATGGGGAGCAGGCGTTTGTCTGGGGAAACAAGTTGAACTGCTACTTGTTTAAGGGTGGGGGCCCAAACAGTAAATTCGCATTGATTGTTGCCAAGGTAGTTTGCTCCTATCTTCATTTTAAGTTCTGTTCCCGATCGCATAGGTTGGCGGTATGAGTGACATACTCCCACATCAAATCTGAGTACAGATTATGATGTGGGCTTCTTAACAGCCCGATGAAGGGTATGTAAGATTTCCTTGATGGTACTGTTATCCATAGAACCAACTATAGAAAGATTCCCACTACGGCGTTTTATACTGGGGAAAATGTCCAACCCCAGTCTTTTTAGGTTAATCGCAGCATTAAGATCGCGATCTACCATCAAAGAATTTTGCTCGTCCCAATACTCTCGAATATTGCAGTCGCTAAAAATGCTATTTTGGCAATAGGTCTGTTGAGCCCCGATCGCCAACCAGCCTGTTTTACAAGTAATATAACTTAAAAGAGTAACAGACAACTAACTTTAGACTGAACCACATTTACAATTTTTGGCTTCGGCTAAATTAGTAGTGGATTCCATTTACATTAAAGCATGAATCTGGTTTGCCCGATCGCTAAATTAGTCCTGTGCCGGGGTGACAATTTTTGCGAAAAATAATGTTTAAAATAGATCTAAAGGTAGATGACAAGTCAGCGAGTGTATTCCTATGGTTATTGCTTTTGGACGGGAAATCTGCTGCAATCTGGACTCGGCGGAGTCTCGCGAATGGTTGGTGACAAACGGGATCGGCGGTTATGCTAGTGGGACGATCGCCAATCTCCTCACCCGCCGCTATCACGGTCTGCTGGTGGCTGCGCTCCAACCCCCGCTGGGACGTACTTTGATGCTGGCCAAACTGGACGAGACGGCGGTGTATCACGATCGCGCCTATCCTCTTTATACAAACCGCTGGGCCGACGGGACGATCGAACCCCACGGCTACAACTACATCGAAAGCTTTCACCTGGAAGGTACGACACCTGTTTGGAGATTTGCGCTGGCGGACGCTATCCTAGAAAAGCGGATTTGGATGCAACAAAGTGCTAACACAACGTATATTCAATATCGTTTGCACCGCGCCTCAAAACCGATCGCCCTGGCTGTCAAGGCCCTGATCGACTATCGCGACTATCACCACACCACGAGCGCCGACGATTGGCAAATCGGTCTAGAAACAGTGGAAAAAGGGATTTGCGCCACTGCTTTTCCGAAAGCTGCACCCCTCTACCTGCTAAGTGATGCCACACCAGAGGCGAAACTCCGAGTTTCTACGCCCTTATACAATTGGCACTACGGATTTGACCTCGCAGCCGAAAGGCGGCGGGGATTGGAGTGTTGTGAGGATCATCTGCACGCAGCGACTTTCCATTTTGCGATCGCACCGGGACAGTCTCTGACTTTAATCGCCAGCACGGACAAAAAACCGCAATTAAACGGGGATACCGCTTTAGAACTCCGTCGCACCTATGACCAAGAATTGCTGCAACCATGGTCAAAAGTGAGAGAAGCTCCCCCTTGGATAAATCACTTAGTGCTAGCAGCCGACCAATTCATTGTCAATCGCCCGGCGCCAGCGGAACGGGACGGGAAAACGATCATCGCTGGCTATCCCTGGTTCAGCGACTGGGGGCGGGATACGATGATTGCTCTACCAGGTCTCACTATGTGTACGGGGCGATCGTCCATTGCTCGATCGATCCTGCGAACTTTTGCGCGGTATGTCGATCGCGGGATGTTGCCAAACCGCTTTCCCGATGCCGGTGGTGCCCCGGAATACAACACCGTAGACGCGACCCTGTGGTACTTTGAAGCAATTCGCGCTTATATCGATGGCATCGGAGACGACGAACTTTTGACCGAACTCTGGCCGACATTATGTGAGATTGTGGATTGGCACATCAAGGGTACTAGGTATAACATCCACCTCGATGCCGAGGACGGTTTGATCTACGCCGGGGAAACGGGGGTGCAACTGACTTGGATGGACGCAAAAATCGGGGATTGGGTGGTGACACCGCGCATTGGTAAGCCGATCGAAATCAGCGCTCTTTGGTACAATGCCATACAAGCAATGGTCAGTTTTGCTCAAAAATTGGGAAAACCTGACTATGAATACCAGAAATTAGCCCGTGGCACAGCAGCCGGATTCACTCGTTTCTGGAACGACAGGAAAGGTTACTGTTACGATGTTCTCGACGGTCCAGACGGACATGATGAGGAACTGCGGCCCAACCAGATATTCGCCGTGTCCCTACCCCTAGACTCAAGTTGTCTGCCATCGCCCAACTCCTTGTCACCAAAAGAGATGGGGGCTAAGCATGGGCCGCGGTATACACCTTTACTCACGCCCGATCGATGTCGGGGCGTGGTAGATGCCTGCGCTCAACAACTTCTGACTTCCGTTGGCCTTCGCAGCCTCTCGCCGGAAGACGCGCAGTATCGGGGCGACTACGGAGGCGATCCATTGCAGCGCGACAGCGCCTATCACCAAGGCACGGTTTGGGGATGGCTGATTGGGCCCTTTGTGTTGGCTCACTTGCAGGTATACAAAGACCCAGCACAAGCTCGCGAATTCCTAGCACCAATGGCACATCATATATTAGCTGGCGGAGTTGGCAGTTTGGGCGAAATTTTTGAGGGGGACGCGCCCCACGCGCCGCGAGGCTGCACCGCACAAGCTTGGACAGTCGCTGAGGTGCTGCGGGCTTGGTTGGCAATTCAGAAGACGGGTAGTTATGGCAGTTGACAGTTGACATTTAACAGTTGACAGTTAACTGTTAACTGTTAACTGTCAACATTTGGTTTAATCGGAGGTTTATGGCATTATTATTGGCTGGTGACATTGGCGGAACTAAGACGATTTTACGCTTAGTGGAAAAGACTGTTGAGGGTGAAATGAAACCTCTTTATGAGTTGCGCTATCCCAGTGGAGAGTTTCCAGATTTAGTGCCGATGGTGCAGCATTTTTTGGCGGAAGCTGCTGTGAAGCTGGACTTGGCACCAGTACCGGAAACAGCTTGTTTTGCGATCGCAGGCCCTGTCCTTAACAATACTGCCAAACTGACGAATTTGCCTTGGCAGCTTGAGGTAAAGCGTCTCGAACAAGAATTAGGAATATCTCACGTTAGTTTAATTAATGATTTTGTCGCCATTGGCTACGGCGTGTCTGGTTTGGATGCGACAGATTTGCACACTTTGCAAGTCGGAAAACTCCGAGAACGCGATCCAATTGCAGTGATTGGTGCGGGTACTGGTTTGGGCAAATGTTTTGCTATTCCCGACACCAATGGGCTCAGAGTTTTTTCTTCCGAAGGGGGACACGGTGACTTTGCACCCCGTTCCGAGTTGGAGTTTCAATTGCTGAAATATTTGTTAGCAAAACACGACATTCCCAGAATATCCATCGAGCGAGTAGTTTCGGGCCAGGGAATTGTGGCAATTTATCAGTTTTTGCGGGACATAAAATTTGCGCCGGAATCAGCGGAGGTAGGGAAAATTATTAAACAATGGGAGTCAGAAATTGGGAAAACTGAAAAAACGGTCGATCCCGGAGCGACAATTGCCAAGGCGGCACTGGAAAAGTGCGATCGACTTTCGGAACAAACTATGCAAATGTTTGTAGAAGCTTACGGCGCTGTGGCGGGAAATATGGGTCTTACCCTTTTACCCTACGGTGGTTTGTACATCGCTGGTGGCATTGCTGCTAAAATTTTGCCACTTATGGAAGAAGGCAGTTTTATGCGGGCGTTTACCCACAAAGGGCGGATGGATTCGCTATTGGAAATGATACCAGTTCACATTGTTTTGAATAGCAATGTAGGGTTGATTGGAGCGGCAGTTTGTGCAGCGGGTCTTTAGGGTATCTTAAGTTTCAACGAGTCTGCTCTTTTGTCCCCCTTCTTCCCCCCTTGGGGGGGGCAGGGGGGGGTTCCCCATTACACGCTCACCTCACCTAACTGAGAAAGGCTATATTATGCAACAACATCAAATTTTATGCGATCGTAAATATCCCTTAAACTAATTTGAAACTTAACCGACTCTAAAATCAACATATCATCCTCGGACTCATACTCAGTTAAAAGCCATTTACCATCCCTTGTTTTAGCAAACTGTTCCAGGTGATAACTGTATTGGTCAATTAGAATATATTCCCGAAGTTCAGGAAGCGATCGATAACACATAAACTTCTCCCCTCTATCGTAATTCTTCGTTGACTTAGACAACACCTCCACAATCAGCAAAGGATTTGTCACAGCAGTGGTATTAGTTCCCACATACACGGGTTCACCTTGCATCACCATTACATCTGGATAAGTGTAGAAACTGTAACGCGGTATCCACAACCGCATATCATTAATAAATACCTCGTAACTCTGTCCGCCGACACTCAAGGGAAATCTTTTATAGAAATTCCCTGCAAGTTTATTGTGATTAGCAGTTCCACCAGGCATCGGTACTATGTCCCCATTTCGATATTCACTTTTGAATTCCGCAGTTTCTTCTAAAGCCAGATATTCCTCGGTCGTATAGTAGCGTTGCTTTGTTTCGGTCAGCATACTATCTTTCTCCTATACAAAATCAGATGACTAATTAGATGATAGCTTGGATTAACTAGACCAAGCAAAATAGAATATCCTTTCTAGTTCTCATAGATCATATAAAATTACTGCATCTTCAAAATCTTCTTAGCCGCAGCTTCAGAAACCGGCATCACCGATAACCGATTGCCTTTCCTCACCACCAAAAGCTCATCTGGACTAAAATATTCCTTCAGTTCATCCAAAGATATTAAATTGGCAAATTCCTCCACAAACTCCACTCTCACAGTTTGCCAGCGAGGCGCTGCGAAGGTGGATTTAGCATCATAATATTCACTATTTGTATCGAACTGAGTTGGATCGGGGATATTAGTTTCAACGACACGCATCAAGCCGACTATTCCCGGTATTTTAGTATTAGAATGGTAAAAAAAGACTAAATCGCCCTGACTCATTTCTCGCATAAAATTCCGAGCTTGATAATTACGAACGCCATCCCAGAGCGAAATCCCATCTGATTTCAAATCAGCAATACTATAAACATCCGGTTCCGACTTCATCAACCAATAATTCATATAATTCCTTCGCTTTGGTTGACCAAAGATTGTTGAATATTGTCTAAACACTGCTGCATAGCTTTTTGCATAAAAACCTGAACCAGCAAAAACCCAACAGGATAGAATACCGGAGAAGTCAGCATAAAGTAAAACTCCCAATCAATCCGAGTTCCCTTTGGTGTAGCAGTGAACTTCCAATCTCCACCACCAGACTCAATCAGTAGAGAAATCGGAAACTTAAAGCCTCTAACCAGTCGGTAGGTTTGTCTTTCAGGCTTTTTGAAACTAATTATTTCTTCATCAATCACCGAACCGTCGGAATTTTCGATACGCCGCACGCCGCCTTCACGCATCTCTCCACTATCTGCCATTTCAGCTTTCATAATTGCCGGAATTAGCCCAAATCCGCGAAAGACTTTTGGCAGATTTGACAGAGATGTCACAAAATCAAAGACTACTTCCGGCGATGCAGCAATTTCTACTAAGGCGTTGGTTTTAACTAACATTTGATTCTCAATTTTTCGGCAACAGATTTATTATTATATAATACTTGCGCCAAGCCTATCATATTATTGGTTTAGGCAATTATTCTCGGTGAGAAAACCTCCTTGTAAGGTGCGTCGCTGTGAGATTTTTCACTTTTCCAAGTAGATGATCGATAGCGACGCACCCTACGGTATTGACTCAGAATATTCTATCTCCCTCCCACTAGCTTCACCTTTTTTTTGCCAGATTTGATATCCGATCGAAGAATTGGAACAAAATATGCTTCCACTTCTGCAAGCACACAGTTAAGATTAAATAAACCAAAATATGCACGCACAAAATTCCCCAATTTAAACTCAAATTTTCCCAAGTGGGCTCGTAAACAGGAGTAGGCTCAAAGGGCTGAGGAAGCGTACTCCCATCGGGCAATTTAGTAGCTGCGGGAACCATGGCATTGACATTCACTAAAGAGCCATAAGCACCCACAGACCAGCGGCTTAACATCAACCAAGAAAATTTACTGGCGGCACCTTCCATCTTAAACAAAACTCCAGAAAATATAATCTGAGGTAGTAATAACAGAGGTAAAGCGCTATTAGCTTGAGAGCCATTTTTGACGATGGCTGAAACCACTAATCCGAGACTGACGCAACTAAGTAAAGTTAGAAAAGTGGTAATACTTACTCCGACTGTCCAGGAAATTAAACTCGGTTCTGGGTGTTTAAAAGCAATCAAAATTACTGCTACCATTAAGATAGTTTGCAATAGGGCTAACCCGGACAGGATTAAAACTTTTGAACCTACATAGGCAAATAATCCTAAATTGACTAAACGTTCGCGGAGATAAATAGCTGATTCTTTGACAATTTCTTGGAGAGAAGTTGCCAATCCTACCCAAATGGCTGCACAGGTAAAGACAAACAAAACTCGCAAGGCTAAAGGTGCTAAAGTTGCTTCCGGTGCGCCTATTAACGGGTCTTTGTCTCTGACTGCAAGCCGCAATAAACTAATGCCGATCGGGGCTGTTAAAAGAGCTAAACTTAAGTTAACGCCGTCGCGGCAAACTAGCTGGAAATAACGTTGAGCAAGTATAACCAGTTGTTGGATAAAAGATACAGATTTTGGCTGGGGAGGGGGGGTAGATTTTTTTTGTGCGGTATTGTCGATGCTGAAATGATTTTCAATGTATTGCTGATAATAGGGAGAATTACTAAACTTATCCGCCCAGCTTTGAACGTTGCTTTCTTCTGTTTCTAGTTCGTTGTAAATGTCGGCAAAATCACCAGTTTTAACATCAAAAAAGTCTAGGGCTATCTTTGGTGGACCGAAGTAACAGAGGCGACCGCCACGACCCATAAATACGATACGATCGCACATGGTGATATTTGCTGTGGCGTGAGTGACTAAAATCACCGTCCGACCTTGACTTGCCAACTTTCGCAACAGTTGCATCATCTTTTTATCCAAACCGGGGTCTAGTCCTGATGTCGGTTCGTCTAAGAAGAAGAGTTTCGGGTTGGCTAACAGTTCGACTCCGATACTAACCCGTTTGCGCTGTCCGCCACTAAGTTCTTTGACTAAAGCCTTGCTGCGGTGAGTCATTTCAATATCTTCTAAGGTTTTTGCGACTACTTGCTTAACATTTGTATCGGGTGGTAGACGTAGTTTAGCTGCATAGGTTAATACTTCTTCTACTTTTAAATCGGCGTGGATAATATCATCTTGAGGGACGTAACCAATTTGATTGCGATAAATATTGAAGTTTTTTCTGAGGTCATCGCCGTTGATATAAACGACACCGCTAGTAGTTTTTTCAATTCCTAATAGTGTCCGCATTAAAGTAGATTTTCCCGCGCCGCTACCGCCTACTAAGGCGACAAATTGCCCTGGTTCGATCGCTAATTTGATCCGCCTTAAACGCTTGGGAATCACCAGACAGTCAGCATCCAAACGAATTTGATTGCCGGAGTCTTGCATCTCCAACTCGCCATTGTGGTAAATTAGAGTAAACGGACCGATCCGAATGGCATCTCCCTCGGACAATTGTAGAGAATTTGTGACTCGCTGACCGTTAACAAACACGCCGTTGGCGCTGTGGTCTCGCAAAATATAATTACCGCGACTGTCTTGGTCAATGGTGGCGTGGCGTCTGGACACAAGGGGGGAGTCTAATTGCAGTGCTGCATTCGGATCGCGACCCAACAATACAGACCGATTTTTGAGGGAAATTGACTGTTTGTTTGATGCTACAACTTGATTTGCAGTGGGGTTAAAATATGTCAGTAAAACTTGATTTTTTGGGTCGAGACCGATTTTAATTTCTGTACCATTTTTCAGACAATAACCGTCGTTGGGAGTGATGCGCGTGCGATCGACAAATAGGCCATTAGTGCTTGGCTGTTGACCGTTACCGTCGTAAATCCAGTAATTATCACCTACTTGGCGCAAAACAGCGTGAACGCTGGAAACTGCGCGCCAGAGTTCAGGTACGATTAAATCGGCACGAGTGCGATCGCGCCCCAATACGTGTTGCTGCTGTGTCAACTCAAACTGTAAAACTTGGCCTTGACTATTTAAGACTAAATATGGTCGATTGCTTAAAGCTGTGGGTTGTCCTATACTGCCTGTCATACTTCAATCGCGTTTGTGAGACTCACTTTGTTAGCATATCAAAAGGTGGACAACTATAAACTTATATTAATTTTGTAGTCAAGACTTCAGTCCTTTCTCGGATTTTTGAGACAGTTTTAGACTAAATTATCGCAATTGGTAAGGTGCTCTACTATCGATAACGACAAAAAAAATGTTTACAAAACTCACATTATGCACCAATATTTTTAATATTTTAGTTCAAGAATAGATGTTTCCCAAACAGATATTCCACAACAGGCTCGACAGTCTGTTCCACAGGAATTATGGGGGATGTGCCATCGAACTCTTTTCGGACTTACCCAGAGTTGAGAAGCTGGGTTGTCTGTGAACCCGGTTTCTTTGGTCCTATTCCATAGGTCCTATTATTTCTCGATGCTAGCGGAGGGAGTAGCTCAAGCCGCGCGATCCTGCTACGATCGAATTAGTTAACAAAACTTTGCATAACTGCCGTGACTACACAACAGCTAGTATCAGCCAACAGCTTAGAAAAATTAATTTGGACATGGCGCGGCCACAAAATTCAATATACAGTCCAAGGAACAGGCCGCCCTCTCATCTTAATTCACGGCTTTGGAGCTTCGATCGGACATTGGAGAAACAACATCCCCGCCCTGGCTGCTGGTGGCTACCGAGTATTCGCCCTAGACTTGCTGGGATTCGGTGCTTCTGCTAAGCCAGCTCTAGATTACAGCCTAGAGTTGTGGGAAGAATTGCTGACAGATTTTTGGACGGAGTTGGTACAGGAACCGGCGGTGTTTGTCGGGAATTCCATCGGCGCTTTGCTGAGTTTGATGGTAGTCGCCAATCATCCCGAAATATCCGCCGGCGGAGTCTTGATTAATTGTGCTGGCGGGCTCAACCACCGTCCCCAAGAACTTAACTTTGTTCTGGGATTGGTGATGGGGACTTTTGCTAAATTAGTTCGATCGCCCATTTTTGGCCCATTGCTATTCCACAACATCCGCCAAAAACACCGCATCCGCAACACCCTGCGCCAAGTCTACGGGAACCAGGAAGCCATTACGGAGGAACTTGTAGAACTCCTCCACGCCCCCTCCTGCGATCCGGGAGCCCAACAGGTTTTTGCGTCGATTCTGACAGCCCCCGCAGGCCCTCAACCGTCGGAATTGCTGCCCAAAGTCGATCGCCCGTTATTGGTACTTTGGGGTGCAGATGACCCCTGGACTCCGATCGCAGGTAGTAAAATCTATCAGGATTTGGCCGATAATGGGCGATCGGTCAAATTTGTTTCGATTCCCAACACAGGGCACTGTCCCCACGACGAACGCCCCACTCAAGTGAATGCTCTGATTTTGGACTGGATGGCCCAGTTGAATTGATGAGTATCCTCAGCATCCCGATCCTTTGTGCCGAAGGCTTTCAAGGCTGATGTTTCCGCTGTTAGAAGACTTGCCAAAAAAATTTTTGTAAAAAGTCTTGACAGGGTTGGCTGAGTCGGCTAGAGTAATGGACGTGTGAGGAGCGAACCAGAAAAAGCACCGAGACGAAACACGGCCAGTCGTCGGTGCTTTTTCTGTTGAAACCATTTTTTTTAAGTTTTAAATTATCAAAAGCTGTTAATAGTTGGGTTGCTGGTTATGTGACTGAGGCGATCGCATTGGGCGTTGATGCTGGTAGGGCGATCGACCAACCAAAAACCTAGGTCATAAGACCCAAATTTTTGGTAAAAAATTACAAATTTTGATTTTGTGCAACCCATTGAACGATCGCCTCACTGAGCCCATCCAAGGTATATTCCTTAGCTTCCACATCTAATTTACCCAATAAATTGTAGCAACTTTTGGAAGTTTCCGGTCCGATGGAAGCGATGCAAACATTTTTCAACCAATCCTGATTGCGAGACAATTCTGGGCTTTGTTCTATCAGTTTACAAAAGTTTTGTACGGTTTTGGAACTGGCAAAGGTTATAATATCAACCGCTCGATTTTGCAGCGCAGCTAAGGCGATCGGATCGATGTTTTCGGGACAGCAAGATTGATAGGCTGGTGCTTCGATGACTTGGGCTCCTTTAGCGGTGAATTCTTTGACTAAAACTTCTCTGCCACCACTTTCTACTCTGGGAAATAGGATTTTGCAGTTTGTAGGGGCGATGCCCCCGCGATCGCCCTCCACGCCCTCCCAGGGGAAGTTTTCGACTAGGGAATCGGCGACAAAGTTGGGGGGAATAAAGTCTGGTTGCAAAGAGTGCGATCGCAAGGTTTCGGCGGTTTTTTTGCCGACAACTGCAATTTTAATTCCGAACAAGCTGCGGGCATCTTTGCCACTGGTTTCTAGTCTTTCAAAAAAGTAGTCTACCGCGTTGGTGGAAGTGAGAATTAACCAGTGAAAGCTTGACAATTGGGCGATCGCGCTGTCCAATGGTTCCCAGGTGGAAGGGGGACCAATAACTAGGGCGGGCATTTCGATGGCGCGGGCTCCTTGTTGCTGGAGGCGATCGGTAAATTGACCAGATTGAGAAGCTGCACGAGTCACTAAAATAGTTTTTCCTGCTAGCGGCAATGGGTTCTTATTAAGAGTGATATTTATGTCGATCATGTTGGTGCTTTGGGGCTGGATTAAATATTCGCGTAACCTTACTACTTCCCCAATAATTATCACACAAGGTGACAGAGATTGACCTGTTGTTTTGGGTATGATATCGGAGAGATTACCGCTCCAAATTTGTTGTTCTGGCCTGCCGCAATCTCGGATAATCGCGATCGGAGTTTGGCTGGATAATCCATGCTTTTGTAATTGCCAAACTATCTCACCCAAATTGCGCCCTCCCATCAATATTACCAAGGTTTCAATCTTGACTAATGCTTCCCATTCCAGAGCATCTGGTTCGTGGGCGCTCATCACGGCAAAACAGCGGCTCATTACTGGATCTGTGAGGGGAATTCCTGCTAGCAATGGTGCGGCGAAGGCGGAGGAAATGCCCGGTATGACTTCAAAGTCACAGTCGCCTGCGATTAATGCTTGAATTTCGGAGCTAGAACGTCCGAAAATAAATGGATCGCCACTTTTGAGGCGGACTACTTGTTTGCCTTTGTGGCAGTATTCTACTAGCAAACGGTTGATTTCTTGTTGTTGAGTTGAGGGTTTGCCTCCGCGTTTTCCGACTTCGATTTTGAGGCAAGTTACGGGGATTAATTCTAGTTGGGGGATATCGACTAGAGCGTCGTAGATTAAGACTTCGGCTTGGGAGAGCAATTTTTGCGATCGCACTGTCATCAAATCACAATCTCCGGGCCCCGCACCGACTAGATAAACTTTGCCTTTTTGGTTTTTCACGATTTTGCCTCCGTGGTATACTTGATTAGGAGTTACCCAATTGTCACAATTAGTAAGGTGCGTCAGATCTCTAAACCCTGCATAATTGTTTGAGAAATTCACCTAACGCACCCTACAATTTTAAGGAATAAGACTGTATAAGCATTCTTCCTTCTTCCTTAATTTGATAGCAGCAAATCCCCAGCATCAAATTAGGCTAATTGTAATTTAAACCTACATTTTATATCAAATCCGGTAGCATCTGAATTATTCAGATTTCTATTCTCTCCCTCTGTGTCAAGAGTGTTCTCTGCGGTTAAATCATTCCAATACAACCGGAAACGATATTATTTGTAGGGGCGGGTTCGCCAACCATACATAATAATCACCGACAATTAATATAAACCCGCCCCCGCCCCACCGTAAATCTGAATGTACATTAATATTGTTTGTTGGGTGAGAGTGAGAGAGGGCGGGTTTTTGAAATTGTTAGTTTTGGGGCGATTATTGTTAATGAACCCGCCCCTACGGGAATTATGTATATAGCCCGCCAATCACATCCAAAAAACGCTTAACCTGTTTTTCCCAAGTCCAATCAAGCATGAAATTCGCCGCAGCTAAACCGCGACTTTTAGCTTGTTCCCGATTAGTATAAACTTGTTCCAAAGCCTCGACGACTTCATCAACATCAGACTCTCCCCAGCCTTCTATACCTGAAAAATGAACAGTAGGTTTAACTCGTCCCTGATTTGATAAAGGATAGCAATTATTGCTGCTAATCAAATCTAAATGACCCGTATTTGTTGATAAAATAGTAGGAATTCCGCAGGCCATACTTTCCATTGCGACTAAATTAGTGCCGCCTTCGCAGCGGTTGGTGAAAACGGCTGCATCGGCTTCTCGCAATATTTGTCCGGCGAGATGATTGGGAATTAAGCCAATGTCGATAAAAGAGTCAACAGGTAAACCGTTAGCTACTAACCATTGGGCAATTCCTAAACTGCCATCGCGGTTAATATTCGGAAATCCGATGACGTTTCCGGTTTGTTCTATGCCTAACATATATTGAGGCCAGAAGTTGTGCCATGCTGTTAGTAATAATGCTTCGGGATGTTTTTTTTGAAAGCGTTTGTAAGCGGCGACAATAATATCTTGACCTTTGCGATATTCTAGTTTGCCACCGGAGAAGATGACAAAGCGATCGCCAAATAGATTAGATTTGGGTGCAGGATGGAAAATTGCGGGGTCAATGCCTTGATTTACCATGGCGACATTAGTCAAGCCGTAGCTTTTCAAAACATCGGCATTCCAGTGGGAACCGGCGACTATCGAACTATATTTTTTGGCTTTTTCTAATGCTTCTGCTGTGATTATAGTGTCTTCAAAAAAGATGACTCCTACTTGAGAATCACTGGTAATTTGATTTTCCACACCAGATGATACTAAATTATTGCCCAGGGCGTAAAGTGCTGGAAAGTTGCAATTGATTTGTTTGTCGGAATTGGCTGCTACTAATTCTTGAAATTGTTTCTGTTTTGCTAATAATGGTAATAACAGCGCTTTGTGCAGCGGATTGATAATTTCTGAGAGGGAAGGTGGTGCTAACAGTGCTACTTCCCAGGCGGGATTTGCTGCCAGTTGCAGTGTTAAATTCATGCCGTAAATTCCCCAGCCGCTGGTGACGCTGACTGGCCAGGTGATACCAATTCCTGTTAGTTTTGGGGGTGTTTGTGGGGGTTTAGTTTGAGACTGAGCCTCTGGTTCTGCGTTCCCAGGCTGAGGCTGGGAACGAGGGCCTGTTTCCAAACCCGGAGATCCCCCCCAGCCCCCCTTAACAAGGGGGGAGAATTCACTCAAAGTCCCCCTTTTTAAGGGGGATTTAGGGGGATCTGAATCTAATTGGAAAGCTTGAAAACACTCCCTAGGGGTTAGTGGGGGCGTTTCTGGGGCTTGAATTTGAGGCTGAGGCTGGGAACGAGGGGAAATTAGGTGTTCTAAGGCTGTTTTTAGGCGATCGCACACTCCCTCCCAATCACCCGCTTTTTGCTGCCTAAACAGCCTGACAGTGGGATACCAAGGGCTATCTTCTCTCTCCAACATCCACCGCCAATCGGGCACAAAAGAGAGCAAAATCCAGACTGGTTTTCCTAAAGCACCGGCTAAGTGGGCGACAGCAGTATCTACACAAATTACTAAATCCAGTTGGGAAATAATGGCTGCGGTGTCGGCAAAATCTCCTAACTCTGGGTTCAAATCCTGCACTTGCTGTTGATTTAATAAAGTGCGATCGCCCGGTGACAAGTCTTTCTGAAGGTTATAAAAACTCACTCCTGGCACATCTAAAAACTTCCTAAAATCCTTCAATGTACAGGAGCGATCGTGATTTTTTCGGTGCAGCGGGCTACCAGACCAAACAATCCCTACTTTGAGTTGATTATTGGGTTCTAGGGAATATTTAAAATCCTGTGGGGGAGCTAGGTAAGGAATATTAACGGGTACATTTTCTAAGGTAGTACCCATAATTTTTGGTAGACTCAACAGTGGGGCGTGCAGTTGAAATTCTCGCAAATCCTTTGGCTTCGTTACTACACAATCTATGCCTGCAACTCCTTCAAATAAACGCTGCAAAGATTGATGACAAGCAACAATAACTTTGCCTCCTTTTTGCTTAACTAAAGGTGCATAGCGGATAAAATGAATCGCATCGCCAAAACCTTGTTCGGAGTGCAGCAAAATAGTTTTTCCCTGGAAATTACCACCATCCCAAAGTGGTTGGGCAAAATATCTGGATTCCAACTCTTGAGTTTGCCAGCGCCATTCATATTCAGCAAAACCGCGCGAAAAATTGCCAGTTAGCAGCAAGGCTAAGGCTAGTCTCAAATGAGTATGCGCTGAGTCTGAAGATAATTGAATTGCGCGATCGTAATATTCGATCGCAAGAGCAACTTTTCCCTGTTCTTCGAGGGCGCAACCTAAGTATAAGTTGGTTTCACCTTGATTGGGATCGATTTCTAGGGCTTGTTGATAATGGGAAATTGCCTCGGATATTAGCCCGTCTTCTTGTTGGAGATAGCCTAAATGACTGTGGGCTTCTGGGTGACTCGGATTCAGCGCAATTACTTGTTGGTATCGGGCGATCGCTGCTGCTTTTTTACCCTGTTTATTGAGAGTATTTGCTATGTGAAATTCTACCTGAGCGGGTGATAATAAATTAGACTGTAGGGGCGGTGGATGGTGCGTGCCCGCCCTGTCTTGTGGATGGTGCGTACCCACCATGTGTTGTAAGGCTGTTTTTAGGCGATCGAATACTCCCTCCCAATCACCAGGTTTTTGCTGGCGAAACAACCGTGCTGTCGGATACCAAGGGCTATCTTCTCTCTCCAACATCCACCGCCAATCGGGTACAAAAGAGAGCAAAATCCAGACTGGTTTTCCCAAAGCACCGGCTAAGTGGGCGACAGCAGTATCTACAGAAATTACTAAATCCAATTGCGCTATCACCGCTGCGGTATCGGCAAAATCCTTCAAATTATCGCTTAAATCTGTGACGGGAATTTGATTTAATAAAGTGCGATCGCCCGCCGATAATTCTTTGTGAAGACTGTAAAAACTTACTCCTGGAATATCTAACAATTTCAGAAAATAGCTTAAATCAGTCGATCGCATAAAATCTTTCAAATGTTCCGAACTCCCCGCCCACACTATCCCTATTTTAAAATTGGGGTTTGAATCCAGAGAAAAATTCCCGTCAGCAGGAGGCGATAAATAAGGAATATTTGCCGGGATATTTTCTAGATTGGTTCCCAAAATATAGGGCAAACTCATCAGCGGTGCTTGTAACTGAAATTCCGGCAACTCTTCTACTTTAACTACTACTTGTTCAATGCCAGAAATTGTTTGGAATAAACGCTTGAGTTCTGGATAGCAAGAAACCACTACTTTAGCACCTTTTTGCTGGAGAATGGAGGCGTAACGTACAAAGTGAATCGCGTCCCCAAAACCTTGTTCGCAACGTAACAAAATAGTTTTTTCTGCCAAATCAGAACCATCCCAAACTGGCTGTGTCAAAGGGAACCAGTCCAATTGTTTTCCCTGATTGGTTTCCCATCGCCATTCGTACTCAGCAAAACCGCGCTCGAAGTCTCCATTCAACAGTAATGCTAAGCTTAAATTGAAATGAGCTTTACCACATTTTGCATCAAGTTTCAAGGCTCGTTCGTAAGAGGCAATTGCTTTGGGTATGTCGCCAATTCCTTCTAAAGCACTGCCTAGATTATTCAAACTTTCCACAGAATCTGGCTGCAAAACTAAGGCGGTTTCTAAATTATCAATTGCTGATGCGAATTCGTGTAATTTTAAGTACAAATTACCCAAATAATAGTATCCTTGCGAGTTGTCAGGTTCTAGGTTAATGCACTGTTGATAAAAGCGTTTAGCCTCTTCTGGCTGACCTTTGGCTTCCATTGCCACGCCCAAATTTATCAGTGCTGGCACGTAATTAGAAGTAGCAAAAAGCGCTTGCTGAAAATAAGCGATCGCACCTGGCAATTCCCCCTGCTGCTGGAGAATTGAGCCGAGATTGTTCAGAGCTTTGACATAGAGTGGATTCAGGGCGATCGCCTTTTGAAAACAAGATACAGCCTCAGCTATATAGCCCTGAGATTGGTGCAAAATACCCAAGTTGTTGTATCCTTGAGGGGAGTCTGGGTCGATTTCTATGGCTCGTAAATAATATTTTGCTGCCTCGGTAAAATCGCCGATTTGGTGCAGCGTCACCGCCAAATTAGTTGTAGCTGCTATCAAATCGGGCCGATAAACTAAAGCTTTTTTAAAATAGGCGATCGCCTCGGAAAATTTCCCCTGGGACTTCAGCAGATTTCCCCGATTAAACTGTTGTTGAGCTAAGTCTAAACTGGACTGATTTTCGATTAAATTTTCCTCTGGTTGATGCTCGCAAATCTGAGATTTTAGTGCTAAAGCCACCCGCCCAAAAACCCCTTCCCAATCCCCGGCTTTTTCTTGTCGAAACAACCTCGCCGTCGGATACCAAGGACTCTCTTCCCCCTCCAACATCCAGCGCCAATCGGGGGTAAAACAAAGTAAAATCCACACTGGTTTCCCCAATGCCCCAGCCAAATGGGCAACAGAAGTATCCATGGAAATGACTAAATCCAGAGCCGAAATGGCCGCGGCTGTATCAGCAAAATCATGCAAATAAGCACTTAAATCTGCAATCTGCATTTGCTCTAATAAGGTACGTTCTGCTTCTGGGCTTTCCTTTTGTAAGCTGTAAAACTCTACTCCCGGAATATCTAAGAGTTTTACCAAGCAAGTTAAGGGAAATGAACGCAGGTTATTTTGGGAATTTTTAGGATTTCCAGACCAGACAATTCCTACTTTTAAGTTAGAAGTTGGACGAAGAGTAAATTCTAGACCTGGTGGCGGTGCTAAATAGGGAACCTGGGCGGGTATAGTTGCTAAGGTCGTACCCAAAAGGTGAGGCAAACTCATTAATTGGGCGCGCACATCAAAATCCGGGGCTGCTTCTGGATCGACTATTAATCGATCGATGGCCCAAACCTGTTCAAATAAGCGCTGTAATTGGGGCGAACACCAAACAATGACGTTGCCGCCTTTTTGCTTAACTAAATCTGCGTAGCGGATAAACTGAATGGCATCGCCTAAACCCTGTTCTGGGCAAAGCAAAATAGTTTTTCCCTCCAAATCTTTGCCATCCCAAAAAGGCTGGATAAAGTTATTAGTGGGAAACTGTTTTTCTTGAACGAGCAGCCGCCATTCATACTCGGAAAAACCGCGTTCAAAATCTCCCATCAGCAACAAAGCTAAAGCGAGATTTAAGTGAGCTTCTGGGTGAGTTTTATTGAACTCAACTCCGTGACTGTAGCAGGCGACAGCATCTGTAAACTGTCCTTGTTGTCGCAAAGCATTTCCCAAACCGTTGCAGGAATTAATTCCATCGGGTTGAAGTTCGATCGCCCGTTGGTAACATTCGATCGCCTCTGCGATTTTGCCATCATCCTCAAAAGCCTTACCCAGATTGCTCAAAGCTATTGGGAAGTCAGGTTTCAGACTCAAAGCTTGGTGATAGCAGGCGATGGCGTTGGCAATTTTTCCCTGTTTCTGAAACACAATTCCGAGATTACAATGAGCCTCAGCATGGGATGGCAATTTCTGAATCGCTTGCTGACAAACGGCTAGAGCCTCATCTAACTTTCCTTGCTGTTGCAGCGAACTCCCCAAACCAATCAGAGTTTCTGCTAAACTCGGTTGCAGTGCAGTCGATCGCTCGTAATAGGCGATCGCCGAGGCAATTTTTCCCTGTCGAATAGTAGCGTAGGCTAGATTGTGCAAGGCTTCAAAGTAATTCGGTTCGATCGCGATCGCCCGTTCATAATTGGCGATCGCCCGATCGTAAAACTCCTTGGCTTCCCCTTCTTTATCCCCTTGTTTTTCCAAAGCAATGCCCAAATTCAAGTAAGCTTCAGGACAATTAGGATTAACTTGAATCCCTTGCTGATAGCAGTTTATCGCCTCCGCCAAATCCCCTTGGGCTTCCCGCGCCAGGCCCAGATTAATCCAAGCTTCGGCGCAATGGGGGTTTAAACTCAAAGCGCGATCGTAAACTGCGATCGCCTCTGCTGTTTCCCCTGCATCCGCCAGAGCACTCCCCAAATTGCTGAGAGTTTCCGCCAAATTCGGCTCAAGGGCTAAAGCTTGGCGGTAATGGGCGATCGCCTCTGGGAGCAAACCCATTTGTTGTTTGACAACACCCAGATTGCTGTACGCCATGGAGTTATGAGGATCGATCGCGATCGCCCTTTCATAGCATTCGATCGCACCCGGAAACTTGCCTTGTCGCTGCAAATCACGCCCCTCCAGCAACGCTGCATCGGCCAAATCCGAAGGCGCGCCATGCTGAGAAACCGCCAGCCCCAGAGCCTGCACCACCCGCCCAAAAACATCCTCCCAGTCGCCCCTTATCGACTGACGAAACAACCGCGCCGTCGGATACCAAGGACTATCTTCCCGCTCCAAAAGCCAGCGCCAATCGGGGGAAAACGCCAGCAAAATCCACACTGGTTTGCCCAAAGCCCCCGCCAAATGGGCAACAGCGGTATCGACGGTAATCACTAAATCCAGTTGGGCGATCGCAGCCGCAGTATCAGCCAAATCCCCCAAATGGGGGCTCAAATCGACGATCGAGGTTTGATGTAACAGCGTGCGATCGGTATCTGAAAGCTCTTTCTGCAAGCTATAAAAACTTACGCCATAAACGTCCAAAAGTGGCATAAATGCGCTCAAACTGCAAGAACGCTGCATATTTTTGCGATGTTTAGGATTTCCCGCCCAGACAATCCCCACTTTGAATTTGCGTCCTGGTAATAGAGCAAATTGACAATCTGCTGGGGGTGTTAAATAAGGAGTATTTGCAGGTATTGTTGACTTAGTTGTACCGAGAATGTATGGCAAACTCAACATCGGCGCTTGCACATCAAATTCTGGGATTGGCTCGCCTTTAACTATGAGTAAATCAATACCATCAACGGTGGCCAACAAGCGATTCAATTGCGGGTAACAGCCAACAATTACTCGTCCCCCTTTATTTTTGACGATCGCAGCATAGCGCACAAACTGAATTGAATCGCCCAAACCTTGTTCGGCGTGGAGCAAAATCGTCTTTCCTTGCAAATCAGAACCATCCCAAAGCGGCCGATATTCCCGCGCCGAAACTGTATTATCCGGGCCCGTCAAGAAACAGG
This sequence comes from Microcoleus sp., assembly GCF_041354475.1. Classification (NCBI taxonomy): domain Bacteria; kingdom Bacillati; phylum Cyanobacteriota; class Cyanophyceae; order Oscillatoriales; family Microcoleaceae; genus Microcoleus; species Microcoleus sp. The sequence continues at coordinate 73,087 of NZ_JBGJZU010000013.1, read as the reverse complement.
AATGACCAGTGTGAAATTCTTTAATTTTCCACCGCCATTCGTATTCAGCAAAACCATTTTCTAAGTCTCCCACTAACAGCAAAGCCAGGGACAAATTCAGGCGAGCGCTAGCGTGTTCTGGATTCAAAGATATCACTCGTCGATAACAGGCGATCGCATCTTCTACCGCACCTTTTTCGAGAAAAGTCCGGCCTAAATTGTTGATAGCTTCCACAAAATCTGGTATCAATTCGAGAGCTTTGTGATAATATTCCAGGGCATCTTCTAGATTACCCTGTTCTTGCAATACTGTTCCCAGATTGTTTAAAGCTTCCCAGCTATGGGGTTGAACTTCCAGCGCTCGCCGATAGAGATTTACAGCCTCTAAAAGTTCGCCATTTTCTTGTAGCGCCACCGCCAAATTTATCAGTGCAGGTACGAAATCTGGCTGCACCGCCAGAGCTTTTTGGTAATGTTCGATCGCCTCTTGTGATTGACCTTTTTCTTCAAAGATTTTTGCCAAATTGTAAGCTGTTTGAGGAATATTTTGGTCGAGTTTCCAAGCTTCTCTATAGTGCGGGATTGCTGCATCTAATTCTCCCTTTTCTTGTTGGAGAAAACCCAAGTTAATTCTGGCTTGGACGCAATTGGGGACAGTAGAGATAATCTGTTCATAAAGGGCGATCGCCTCTTCTTTTTCGCCACTTTCCATTAAGGAGTCTGCTTGCTGCAATTGTGCTTCTATATTAGCAGACACCAATAAACTTAAAGCAGCTTTCACATCCTCAAACAATGCTTGCCAATTTTCCGGCTGACTTTGGCGAAACAGTCTCGCCGTCGGATACCAAGGATTGTCCTCTCTATCTAGCAGCCAACGCCAGTCAGGAGCAAAGGAAAGTAACACCCAAACTGGTTTTCCCAAAGCACCAGCCAAATGTGCAACGGAGGTATCAACGCTGATGACTAAATCCAGTTGAGAGATAGCAGAAGCCGTATCAGCAAAGTCGTTGAGATGGGGACTCAAATCCGGGACTAGGTGTTGATGTAATAAAGCGCGATCGTCCTCGGACAAGTTTTTTTGTAAACTATAAACAGCGATTCCCGGTACATCTAAAAATTGCATAAAATCGCTCAAATTGCAAGAGCGTTGAGCATCTTTTCGGCGTTTGGGATTTCCCGCCCACACAATTCCCACCTTCAATTTAGCATCAGAAGCTAGGGCAAATTTGCATTCAGGAGGCGGGGCTAAGTAAGGAATATTTGCCGGGATTGTTTCCAAAGTTGTCCCCAAAATATAAGGCAAACTCATTAAGGGTGCGTGAACATCAAAGGCAGGCAAATCTTTAAAATTAAGTGACAAATATTCCACACCAGCAACTGTGGCAAATAACCGCATCAATTCTGGATAGCAAACCAAGATCACTTTTGCCCCTTGACTGTAAAGCATCGGCGCGTAGCGAATAAACTGAATCGAGTCACCGAAACCTTGCTCAACGTGGAGTAAAATAGTTTTTCCCTGTAAACTCGAACCATCCCAAACTGGTTGGGCAAATTGTCTCGGTTGTAGTTGGGAAGTACGCCACCGCCACTCATACTCAGCAAAGCCGCGTCGCAAATCTCCGAATAATAACAAACTTAGGGCAAATTCTACGTGGGCTGTACTGTTTTCTGGCTGCAATTCTAAGGCTCGACAATGACAGGAGAATGCTGATTGAAATTGTCCGATATCGACAAAAGCATCACCCAGATTATTAATTGCATCGATGAAATCTGGTTTTAATTTTAAAGCTTGTTGGTAATAGGATATTGCTAGCTGTATTTTGCCTTGTTCGTGGTATCCTGCGCCGATATTATTCACGCATTCAGCATTGTTGGGATCTAGTTTTAGGGCTTGTTGATAACAGTCAATGGCTGCTTGAAATTCACCTTGCTGTTGCCATATTGTTCCTAAAGCGATTATGGTATTGATTAAATTAGGATTGGTATCTAAAGCTTTTTGGTAGCAAGCAATGGCGGCCTGGGTTTGACCTTGCTCTTTGAAAATATTACCTAAATTATGGGCGATTTCGCTCCAAGTTGGTTCTAGTTTCAGGGCTGTTTGGTAGTAGCTAATAGCGGCGTTGGTATCGCCCTGTTGCTGTTTTAGCCAGCCGATATTTTTGTGGGCTAGTGCTGTATGGGGAGCGATTTGAAGGACTTGTTCGTAGGAGGCGATCGCCCTTTGATGTTCGCCAATATCGAGCAAAACATGAGCCTTGTTTAAATGCGCTTCTACAAAATCTGGCTGTTGGGCGATCGCTTGTTCATAAAAGGCGATCGCCTCGGCAATTTTACCCTGCTGTCTCACAGCGATTCCCAACAAACAAAGCACATTCGCAGACTCCGGGTGTACGGCTATGACTTGTCGGTACAAACTTTCAGCTTCTAACAAACGCCCCGCTTGGTGATATTCCCAAGCAATTTTCAAAGAGTCTTCCGCACTCAGTTTACTGACAGGTTGTTGTGATTTGTTTTGAGAAGCCATAGTTATCTTTGTTGTTTGGGATTTCGCTAACTTGTAGTTGCCAACTTGTTGTAATCTGTTAACTATTCCTTTTTTGTATTTCCTCGCGCATCCGCAAGACTTTCATTTTTTTTCCCTCTTCCTTCTTCCGTCTTCTTTCTTCCTTCTTCCTTCTTCCGTCTTCCTTCTTCCTGAAGCGTTCCCTGAGCGTAGTCGAAGGGCCTTCTTCTTTCATCCCAACCAACAAGCTGCTGGAAAAATTATATACTCTAGAAAAAATAACTTCCAGATCGATTGATAAAATTGAGCTACTTGCATTTTATCCTCCAAATCAACTTTGATGCTCCAAAACCACATCAAACCCAAAGCTACCACATGAGTAAGAGCCAGAAATCCTAAATTAACATTTGGCAATATTAACACTCCCGCTAAGATGATGCCGACATAGCAAACAGTCAATACCCAGCGAGACAAATCAAAGACGGCGGGCTTTCCCATTTTAATCGTAAACGTTGTAATATTGTATTGCCGATCGCCCTCCATGTCAGGAATATCTTTAAAAATGGCGATCGCAAAGGTAAACACCACTACAAATACCGTCAGTACCCAAACTTTCCCAGGAATCGCCACAGACAAACTCTCCAAATCCCAGCCCGAAAAAACACTTTTCGCCCTTCCCAAACTCAACACCCAATTAAAGTGCAAAAATAACCCTAAATTTACAATCGCGCCCCGCACCGTAAAAATGCACAACGCCGCCCAAAAAGGAAACCGCTTCAGGCGAATTGGCGGCAGAGAATAAGCAGTCCCGATCGCCAAACTGACACCAACAGTCGCCAGCAAAAACGGTCCCTGCAAAATCGCCGTTAAAATTGCGATCGCACCAGTCAAAGCAACTATTAATTCTCCGGTTTTCTGAGAAAACTCTCCCGATGCTAGGGGCAAATAAGGCTTATTAATTTTATCTATTTCAACATCTTCTAACTGATTCAATCCCACAATATAAATATTACCACAAATACAAGCTAACCAGGCAAACGCCAGCGGTAAAACTACAGGATTCGCCAACAGTAGATCGCTTTGGGCGATCGCATACAAAGCCAACACGCTCAAGCTAGTACCGATAATTGTGTGCGGCCGAGAAAACTCCCAAAACGCCCTCAGCCAGCCTTGGGGAACCAAACCATTGCGATCACTCTCAGACTTACCCAAAGAATCATTACTCATAAACCTAAATTGCCCCAAAAATTAATTAACAAATTGTCTCACAAAATAAGAACCGATCTTAAATTTAAATTTCTTAATCACCAGGTGAGGGAAACAGACTGTTGTCTCCCCACCGCCCTTTTTCTGTTAAACCCTACCCCACAAAGCCAAACCACCACCTCGTCCCCTAGCTGCAATTATCCCATCTTCCACTAGAAAATAAGCAAAAAAAGCCTGTTTCCCCACACTCAAACTCAAAAATTCCGCCTCCCGCGCTTCCCCACCGCGAATATATCCTTGATATACAGTTTTCCCCAACAACTTCACCATAATTCTGGTAAAATCAAAAGCTAAAATATTATTAGGTAAAAACTTAGTAGGCCCGGAAAGAGTCAGTTCCATAGTCCCAACTTTCACAGAATTTTCGACTCTGCCAATTTCACTATTGTCTTCTCCTTCTGCCACAGGTGCTGCGGAGTAAGCTATTTGAATTTTCGCAATCCACTGAGGAATGTATTTTCCCGCACCCAACACAATTCCAGCTTTTTGTCTAGTCTTTTTTGTACCAGTGATAAAGCACAGTTGCCAGTTGCCGATTAGCTGCTGAAAACTATAGCGAGGTTTGGTTTTTTTGGAGTTTTTCTCGGCGGCTAGCAGGGCTGTGACTACTGCGTTGGAAGATGGTTTAGAATTAGATTTGGCAGCTTGTTCTAGAATTGATATATGTTCCATTTAACCAACAATATAGTAGCAGGAATTTTGGTAGTGATGAGTTGAGTCCTCAACAGCGAAATTAGACGCTAATCAGGACTAAAGTCCTGACTACAAATTTAACTACAGATGTATTTTACCGCTCATCTACTTAATTAGTGGAGAAAAACATGGTTACGATCGCCCCAAACAACACAGAAATCATCATCATCGGCAGTGGAATCGGCGGCTTATGTTGCGGTGCAATGCTTGCCCGCTATGGCTTTGAGGTTATAGTTTGCGAAAGTCATTCCCTCGCCGGCGGGGCTGCACACGGCTTTGAAAAGGGCGGATTTAACTTCGACTCCGGGCCCTCCCTCTACTCAGGACTATCTTACAGCCCCTCGGCAAATCCGCTGCGACAAGTTTTGGATGCGATCGGCGAACAACTCCCCTGCATCACCTACGATACTTGGGGCTGCTGTTTGCCCGAAGGCGATTTCGACACTTCCGTCGGCGCGAGTCAATTTGGGGAAGTGCTCGCCAGACTGCGAGGCACCGCCGCCGTCGCCGAATGGCAACAACTCCAGCGCGTCATGGAGCCCTACGCCCAAGCAGCCACCGCCTTGCCCCCCCTGGCTTTGCGCTTCGATTTAGGGGCTGTTTTCACCCTAGGCCAATTTGCCCCAGCTTTCCTGCAAAGCGCCGGCAATGCCCTGAAACTGGCTGGCCCTTTCAGCCAAATTATGGACGAAAATGTCAAAGATCCCTTTGTGCGCAATTGGCTGAACCTGTTGTGTTTCCTGCTGTCTGGACTTCCGGCAGACGGGACTATCTCCGCCGAAGTCGCCTTCATGTTTGCCGACTGGTATCGCCCCAATGCCGTTTTAGACTATCCCATCGGCGGTAGTGCAGGTTTGGTAAATGCCCTGGTACGGGGTTTAGAGCGCCACGGAGGCCAGTTGCTGCTGAATTCCCACGTCGCAGAGGTTTTGGTGGAAAACAACCGGGCTGTGGGCGTGCGGCTGCGATCGGGCAAAGTTATTCGATCGCACAAAGCCGTCATCTCCAACGCTTCGGTGTGGGATACCCTAAAACTGCTGCCTGAAAGTTCCGTGCCCAAAAGCTTTCGGCAACAGCGACAGGCAACTCCCGAATGCGACAGTTTCATGCACCTGCATTTGGGAATTGACGCCACGGGAGTGCGATCGGACTTAGCCTGTCACTACATCTTTGTCAAGGACTGGGAACAGGGCATTAGCGCACCTCAGAACGTCGTTCTCATCTCGATTCCCTCCCTCCTCGACCCCGGACTCGCCCCAGCCGGAAAGCACGTCATTCACGCTTACACGCCCGGAAATGAGCCCTACGATTTGTGGCAAAATCTCGATCGCACCAGCGTCGCATACCAACAGCAAAAACAAGCACGGGCAGAGATCATGTGGGAAGCCTTAGAGAGGATTATTCCCGATATTCGATCGCGCACAGAAGTCACCCTCATCGGCACACCCCTCACTCACCAACGGTTTTTGCGCCGCCATCGCGGTTCCTACGGGCCTGGAATTCCGGCGGGTAGGGGCTTGTTTCCGGGGCCGGGAACACCTTTAGCGGGGCTGTATTGCTGCGGAGATTCCACGTTTCCGGGGATTGGTTTGCCCGCTGTGGCAGCTAGCGGGGCGATCGCAGCTAATTCCATCGCCCCCGTGCACAAACATTTGGAAATGCTGCGCAGTATTAGAAATCTCCAATAATTATTTGTGGTTTCTGGTTTGTGATTTGTCAATTTTAATTAACTTTACGCTCAGTAACCAAAGTCAAACTTACCCATTCACCTTTCTCATTATAACTGCGAATCATCCGCAACCTCAAGTCAGGTTCAACCAACCAACCAGCCTCAAAAAATACAGATTTTCTGAGTTCAACTTGGACAGGTAATGTGCAAGAACCACCGTCAGGAAGCAGCAAAACTTGCATCGGCGTAGTACCTTCCTTAAAATTAATCACCGAACCTTCTATGATACCTGTCGAAGCGATCGTCTTAGCCTCAGCATTCGTGCCAAAACTAATTTTCTGCACCAGGCGATCGCCACTTTCCAAATCCAATTGTAGTTTGGTAGGATAGCAATCAGGGTCGCGCCAATCTGGATACATCGTCACTGCTTCCCCATGCCATTCTCCCAGTAAAGCGTCAATAGTCAAAGGCGGACGTTCAGGCACATTTTTATCCGGCTGATGTTCCCGAATTAAAGTCAAAGTTGATAAATTTCCCTTAGTATCGTACAACTGAACTAACCGCAATCGACGATAATTATAGATAAAACCAAACTCAGCACCGCATTCCGAAAAAGGCGCTATTTGAATAGTCCCCTGACAAAAAGCTCCATTCTCAAAAAATAGGATATCCCGTCCCAAATTTTGATATTCTCGAACAAGTTCCCGGACTTCGGGTTCGCCGACACCACTAGGATTTGGGTAAAAACGACGCAGTTTTAATCGGACAGTTTTGCGATCGTTAAGACTTTCGAGAGTAATAATACTAGGAGTATCTAAAACCACCTCTCCCCGTGGCGATAACTCAGTAAAAGAACCTTGCCATTCTCCCAAGTTTTGCAGAAAGTTTTCCCATTGTGATACCATATTTTTACCTCTTACTTTCTCCCAATCTTATCAGAAAATATGATTTTTTAAGTTACTTAAACTATAGATTTTCCCCCTTCTCCCTTCTTATTTCCCCCCTTCTTCCTTCTTATTTCCCCCCTTCTTCCTTCTTATTTCCCCCTTCTTACTTCTTATTTCCCCCCTTGGGGGGGGTAGGGGGGGGTTCTTCTCCCTTCTTCCTTCCCCCCTTGGGGGGGGTAGGGGGGGGTTCTTCTCCCTTCTCCTTCTCCCTTCTTCCTTCTTCCTTCTTCCTTCCCCCTTCTTCCTTATGTCAAAAAATAGAACTATAACTCTACTGACAGATTTTGGATTAAGCGATGTTTATGTGGGAGTAATGAAAGGTGCGATCGCCCAAATCAACCCCCAACTCAAAATCATCGACATTACCCACAACATTGGGCCTCAAAATATAGCCGCGGCTAGGTTTTGTCTGATGACTGCTTATGCTTATTTTCCCACAGAAACCGTACACATTGCCATCGTCGATCCTGGTGTGGGGAGTAGCAGAAGGGCGATCGCGATTCAATGTGCGAATTGCTTCCTTGTCGGGCCCGATAACGGGTTGTTTAGCGGAGTATTGAGTCGGGAAAGGGCGATCGCCTGCGTCCAACTCACCAACCCCCAATACTGGCGCACACCTCAACCCAGCAGCACTTTCCACGGTCGCGATATTTTCGCTGCTGTGGGCGCTCATGTAGCGACTGGGGTGCGGTTGGAAGAGTTGGGACAGGCGATCGACCCCGCCAGTTTAGTACAGTTACAGATACCAAATTGTGCCATTACAGCCACTGGTATAGAAGGCTGTATCCAATATTGCGATCGCTTTGGCAACCTAATTACTAATATCCCAAAACATAGCATTCAAACCGAAAATTGGTCAATTACAATTAGCAATTTTAACAATACAATATTCATACCCAGCGGCCAAAGCTACAACGACAGCCAGCCCGGAGATTTGATTGCCATAATAGGTTCCGAAGGCTGGGTAGAAATCTCCGTTAACGGCGGCAGCGCTCAATCTATACTAAAATTGGACTGTGGGGCGATCGTGCAATTAGTTTTTGAAACTAACAATTAAAATCATCTCTTTTAGTCCGTGCAGGCGGACTTCGTTCGTGTAGAAGCGATTTCAATCGCCGATTCATATCTGAATAAAAATTAGACTACTTAGCAAAATCAAAAACAATAATTATTGACCTCAAAAAGTAGCCTACTTTGAGGTAAACTAAATCTAGATGGTTCCTCTGTTAACAGTTGATTATATAATTTATTCGCTTGCCCAAAAGAGTCTTGAGGCAAAAATCTAAATATTGATGCAGCAATATATTGTTTTTCTTGTTCAAAACTTATCCAGTTTCGTGATAATTCTTCTGCGGCATGACCAGTAGTATTAGAACCCGAAAAAATATCTACTACCAAGTCTCCCGGTTCAGTAAGGAAATTTATAAAAAATGACGGTAATCTTTCGGGAAAACGTGCGGGATGCACCTTAATATTAAACTCTTTGCACCAACGCAAGTATTGAGAATTACTTTCTGAATTAGCAATTTCTAGTAAATTAGATGGAATAGCACCTCCATTATCTTTAGCAAATCGATCGCTAATATTATGACCGGAAGGACGTTCCTTGGGCGTGTAAAATTCATCAGCATTTTTCAAGAGTTTTTTCATTCTCTCAGAATACTCTACTTTGACTTTAGTAATATTTGCTTTAGGCCGCTCTGTTTTAGCAAGCCACCAAACAGTATTTACAGAATCTTTAGCCCGAATTTTCTGTTTATTCACCCACTCTATAGGAGATGGAAGTTTTGAAGGATTAAACCAGAAAAACTCTTGAGCAAGCTTAAATTCATATTCATCACATAACCTAATAAGTACGCGGTAATTGTAGAGCGAACGTACAGGTATTCCTTTTTGATAAGCACCCCCAAGGTCTATAACAAAACTTCCAGTATCCTTGAGAACTCTTTTAATTTCAGGAGCAAAGCCCAGCAGCCAATCAACATATAAATCTTGATCTTCATTTCCATAACTCTTTTTGCGTTGCAATGCAAAAGGAGGAGATGTCATCACCAAATCTACAGAATTGCTAGCAAGACTATTCAGAAGATGAAGAGAATCTCCCAAATAAGATTGACCGTATTTGGTGGTGTAAATTGGCGCCGGCAAAATGTTACTCATTTGTAATTTAGATTTTAGTTTAAGGTACAACAGACACAAACTGGTTTAATTATCATCCAAATCCGTACTTTCAGTACGTTGTTTAGTCCGTAAATTCTTCGTACTATTCACAAAGCGAACTTTCAGTTCGTTTTTATGAATTGTAAAGAGCATGAATTACAAAGAAGCCAGACGACAATTTGCGGCAAAAGTAAGCCAGTTGCGCCGACAAAAAAGGATAACACAGGACGAACTAGCAGAACTTATAGACAAGACTACTGACTATATCAGCTTATTGGAACGCGGTGAAAGATCCCCATCCTTTGAACTTATTTTTTCTCTGGCTGAAGCCCTTGATGTACCCGCTACTTATTTAATCAGTTTTAGTCAAAGCGGTGAAAATAAAGCTCTCGTTAACACACTCATAGCTGAACCAGTTTCCCCTTCCGTTGTAGAGCCTGTGGAAGAGGCTGTTACTACAAAAGAAGAACGTATTTCAGATGCTAAACGGCTAGAAAATGCGATGAAAAGCATCCAAGAATTGCAAAATCTCGCAAATGAATATGGGATTACCGATATTTTTCAAGATAATGGAGGAAAGACTTTACAGTTATTAATCCTTTTAGGGCTGCGTATATCACCTGGTCGCGAAGGAAATGATGCTATTGATGCCGAAGGAAAAGAATACGAGCTTAAAACAATCAATATTTCACTTAATCGCAGCGGTGGCGTGACGACTCACCATCATTTGAATGAGATTATACTTGAAAAATATCGCAAAGTTGGAGCTTGGTATATTGGATTGTATGAAGGCATAACTCTCAAGCAAATTTATAAACTCACACCCGAACTTCTAGAACCAAAATTTAAAGAATGGGAAGAAAAGCTCAAAGTTAGAAATGACGCACTTAATAACCCTAAAATTCCCTTAAAATTAGTTAGACGGGGGGAACTTGTCTACTCAGATAGTCAAGGATAGCCCCCCGCCAACAAATTTAATTTTGAGAATTAGCTTATGTATAGAGCCTATAAGTGCACGACACCTATCAGCACTTACAATTAAGCAACCACAAAATTAACCAACTTTCCAGGCACCACAATCACCTTTTTAATCTCCTTACCCTCCAGATGCCGCTTAGCCAAATCTGACTCGCGAGCAAAGTTTTCCAAAGCAGCTTTGTCCGCACCAGAAGGCACTTGAATTGTACCGCGAGTCTTGCCCATAACCTGAATTACCAGTGTAATTTCATCAGTAACTAATGCGGAAGCATCCACCATCGGCCAAGTTTGCGTGTGTACCGATTCACTGTTACCTATTAAATGCCACAACTCATCAGCAATGTGCGGCGAAAAAGGCGCTAACAACAAAATCAATGTGCTAATTCCTTCTGCATAAATCGGCGAATCTTTACATTTAGCATCAGTCAAAGCATTGCTCAATTTCATCATTTCCGAAACCGCAGTATTGAACTGATACTCACCCTCCAAATCATCGCTCACTTCCTTAATCGCAATGTGAATCGCCCGCCGCAAATCCTGCTCAGGTTTACTTAAATTATCTTTCTCCCCCCCTTGATAAGGGGGGGCTGGGGGGGGTGCAGCAAACTCTGTCACCAACCGCCAAACGCGATTTAAAAAGCGGAATTGCCCTTCTGCATCAGCCTCATCCCACTCCAAATCTTTCTCCGGCGGCGCTTTGAATAAAATAAACATCCGCGCCGTATCTGCCCCATATTTTGCCATAAATTCTAAGGGGTCAACGCCGTTGTATTTGGATTTGGACATCTTCTCATAGAAGACTTGTAAAGGTTCGCCTGTCTGAGGATCTTTAGGATTCGTAGGGTCTAAATCTGCTGGGGGAACATATTTGCCAGTAACGGGATTTTTATAGGCCATTGCTTGCACCATGCCTTGAGTTAATAGGCGCTTAAATGGTTCGTCGCAATTAATCAAACCCCGATCGCGCAAAACCTTAGTAAAGAACCGTGAATACAGTAAATGCAGGATTGCGTGTTCAATTCCACCGACATATTGATCCACCGGCATCCAATCATTAGTTTTCGCCGTATCAAATACTTGCTCCTCATTTCTCGCATCGGGATAGCGCAAGAAATACCACGAAGAATCAATAAAAGTATCCATCGTATCGGTTTCTCGCTTAGCCGGAGTGCCACAACTCGGACAAGGAACATTCACCCACTCTTCCAGCTTTGCTAACGGCGAACCTTTGCCCGTAAATTCTACATTTTCCGGTAAAACTACTGGCAAATCCGATGCAGGTACCGGTACGATTCCGCAGTTAGGACAGTGAATTACAGGAATGGGAGTACCCCAATAACGCTGTCTAGAAATCAACCAATCTCGCAAACGATATTGGACTCGCGCTTTGCCATAACCTTGATTTTCGGCATATTTAATAATCGCTGCTTTGCCTTTAATTGAATCCATACCGTTAAAGCTTTCAGAATTAATCATAATTCCCGGTTCGGTGTAAGCTTCGGTCAAAGGCATCTCATCATCTGCCACAATTACTACTTTAATTGGCAGTTCATATTGAGTGGCAAATTGGAAATCTCGCGTGTCGTGGGCGGGTACTCCCATCACTGCGCCGGTGCCGTATTCGTACAGCACGTAATCGGCAATCCAAATCGGGATTTCTTCCCCATTGAAAGGATTGATTGCTTTGCCACCTGTGGGAATGCCACGCTTGGGTTTGTCTTCGGCTGTGCGATCGATTTCGGTTTGCAGTGCCACTTCTTTCACAAAGTTTTCGACTGCCGTTTTGTGTTCCGGTGTAGTAACGCGATTAGTTAAGGGATGTTCCGGGGACAATACAACATAACTCACACCATAAACTGTATCGGGACGAGTGGTGAAAACAGCGATTTTTTCCTCCATCCCCACAATGGGAAATTCTAAGTAAGCGCCGACGGATTTGCCAATCCAATTGGCTTGCATTAATTTGACTCTTTCGGGCCAATCTGGCAATTTGTCTAAGTCATTTAATAACTGTTCGGCATAATCGGTAATTTTGAGAAACCATTGTCGCAATAATTTGCGCTCTACTTTGGCACCGGAACGCCAGGAACGACCTTCGTTATCGACTTGTTCGTTTGCTAAGACTGTTTGATCGATGGGGTCCCAATTAACTGTCGCTTCTTTTTGATATGCTAATCCTGCTGCTAAAAATTGCAAGAAAATCCATTGAGTCCAGCGATAATAATCGGATGAACAAGTTGTAACTTCTTTTGTCCAATCAAAGGAAATGCCTAGGCGATGAAATAAGTCTTTCATTTGGGCAATATTTTGATTAGTCCATTGTGCCGGGGGAATTCCTCTCTCGATGGCCGCATTTTCTGCGGGTAAACCAAAAGCGTCCCATCCCATCGGATTCAATACGCGATAGCCTTGCATCCGCTTGAGTCTGGCAATTACATCAATAATTGTGTAGTTGCGGACGTGGCCCATGTGCAGGTTTCCTGATGGATAGGGGAACATGGATAAGGCATAAAATTTAGGCTTTTGGGTATCTTCTGGCATTTGGTCTAAGTTTTGCTCAGCCCATGTCTGTTGCCATTTTTCTTCTATGGATGCGGGGTTATATCTGGAATCCACAACAATTTCTCCTTTTAGGATTTAGTAGTGTTTGCTTGAATATTTTTGCACATTCAAGGGGCTTCGATTCGGATTTTTTTGAGTTCCAAGGATTTTGGCTCCTGTTTGTGTATTATACATTGTAGTATATAAATTTTGGTTGGGGGCAATGGGGAATGGGGAATCGGGAATGGGGAATCGGGAATGGGGAATGGGGAATCGGGAATGGGGAATCGGGCATAGAGCATAGGGTATTACCCATTACTTATTAGCTATTACCCCTTACTTATTAGCTATTACCCATTACTTATTACCCATTCCCCATTACCCATTCCCCATTACCTATTACCTATTCTCGATGGTACATCATCTTTCACCAGAAAGACTGTAGGCGCAACCACTCCCCACCCACAGTTACTGTTTTTGGGCGTTACCAGCGTGCAAACCACACTCTTTTAATGTCGATTCTTCCCACCACCACCGACCTTCCCGTTCGTGTTGATTTGGCAATACTGCTTTCGTACAAGGTTCGCAACCAATGCTGACAAAACCGCGTTCGTGGAGTTTATTATAGGGGACATCCAAAGCACGAATGTAATCCCAAACTTCTGCGGAAGACCAGTTTGCTAAGGGGTTGAATTTAATTAATTCATGGTCGGGAGTAGAAAATGCAGTATCCTGTTCAATCACCGGAATATGGTTGCGGGTACTGGGGCTTTGGTCTTTCCGTTGGCCAGTAATCCACGCATCTAAAGTATTTAGTTTCCGGCGCAGTGGCTTGACTTTTCGCACGCCACAACATTCTTTGTGCCCATCTTCATAAAAGCTAAACAATCCCTTTTCGTCTACTAAGGCTTGTACTTCCGCTGCATCGGGAAACATTACTTCTATTTTAATGCCGTAATGTTTTCTAACTTGTTCTAAAAACTGATAGGTTTCGGAATGCAATCTTCCGGTATCTAGGGTGAAAACGCGGAAGTTTTTGGTGAGTTTTGAAGCCAGATCGATCAGCACTACATCTTCTGCACCACTGAAAGAAATTGCAATATTGTCAAATTTTTCTAGGGCAAATTTAAGAATATCTCGCGGTGTTTTTGTGCTGTACTCTGCTTCGAGGGTCGCAATGTTTAGATTGGTTCCAATGGCTACCATACTTTCGTGTTCTCCGTGTTGTTTTTTGTCTAACCCTGAATTGTAACCGATCGCAGTCTCTCTCATACCGATCGATTTGACAATCCAGCATCCACAGTACATACCGGCGGATTCATCCCTGGAGAAACAGAAAACCTGCTATCCCATTGATTTGGGAACAGATTTATTCCTTCGCCGACAGACTGACGGGGTTGCTTTCTTCAAGAGACTTCTCCTCAAAAGCTGGTAAAGAACAGGTAAGATGCCTGTTCCACCATCATTTTGGGAGATGTCTAATAGTCTCCTCTAACATCTAAAATCGGTATGTGAGTTATATTTGTATTTGCATTGGGGTGAATTTATCCCTCAAGGCTAAAGTCAAAGAGGCGATCGCAGGGCAGCCAATAAAACCGATATACCGTCAAAAATAGCAAGGAAGTGTAGAACCATGTCAAAAATCTTAGTAGTAGACGATGTTCCCAGCGAACTAGAAATCATCTGTCGCATTCTTCAAGATGTGGGACTGGAAGTGATCCGGGCTGGAGATGGCGCAGAAGCGATCGCCCGTATCCAAGAAAAAGCGCCGGATCTGGTCGTTTTAGATGTAGTAATGCCACGAATGAACGGATTTGAGGTGATTCGAGAATTGCGGGGCGATCGCAAAACCGCATATTTGCCCGTAGTATTTTGTACTCATAAAAACACCGAGATCGATCGAGCTTGGGGAACTGATTTAGGGGCTGATGCTTACCTCAGCAAACCCTTTGAACCTCAGCAACTTGTCAACATTGTACAGCGTTTGCTATCAAAATAAACTCCTGCTCAAAGATAGATATTTTTTTATAGTATCACAGGGATCTAGGGCGAAATTTTGCCAAGGGCGAGTTCCGGCGATCGACTAAGGGCAAACAGATAGCACATAATTTCTTTTTTTAAGCTACACTAGAGACTAAAAATAAGCCATGAAAACAACTGCTTCTGGCAGTGCAGGGAATCAGACAAATGGAACAAAGCAATTTCTCGTCTTCGCTCAAGCAGACAGTTTGTTTGGCGTCGAGTTAGAAACAGTGCGGGAAGTGCTTTCCCTCAAAGAACAACCCATTTCGCCGGTGCCGAACACCCAGTCATTTTTGCTGGGATTAACCAACTTGCGAGGCGAAATTTTAGCCACAGCAGACTTTGGTAAATTCACAGGTATCGCACCAGTTGATACCCACCATTCCAGCAGTCGCATCTTAGTTGTGGAAGCGCCCGATCCGCGAGACTTAAGACTGTCTAAAATGCGCATTGGCTTAGCTGTCTCCCGCGTTGAAGGAGTTTTACCTCTGAATCCCGATCGCATTGTCTCCGCCATAGACGTCAGTTCTGACCTCGCCCCCTTTCTCAAAGGTTTGTACAATTGTGATGGACGCTTACTCATGATTGTGGATGTAGAAGCGATCGCCCATTCCGAACGCTGGTAAGGAGCATAATTTTGATTTGGGAATGGGGAATGGTTCATGGGTAATTGCAAATAACCAATAACCAATAACAACTAACCAATAACCAATAACAACTAACCAATAACAACTAACCAATAACCAATAACCAATAACAACTAACTTATGCAACTTATCTATGACTTTGTGGCAACAACTTTTACCCTAACATTACCAGACATCTCCCCGCCATTACTGCTTGGGGTAGCCAATTGTATCATTTCTTTGTGTTACTTTGCGATCGCCTCACTGATTACTTTAGGTTTGTGGCGAAACCGCAAATTCGGCTTCGACACCTTCGCCACAGTCACAGGACTTATATTTTGGAGTTGTGCCTTCGGGCATAGCGGTCACGCAGCAGAACACTTAGGATTGCCACACTCCCCAGTTTGGCAAACGGTGTGCGATTGGATTACTGTAATGCCGGCGATCGCCTTTTTAAGCCTCTCCAACCGCTACAGCTTATTAGTAGGTTCCACCCAGATTCTGCAAGCCAAAAAAGATACAGAACAAGCACTTAGCGAAACTACCCAGCGATTCCAGGCAATTTTCGATCAAGCTTTTCAATTAATCGCGCTATTAGAACCAGACGGTACTCTGATCGAAGCCAATCAAACAGCGTTGGAGTTGGGCAATTTCCAAGCGTCAGAGGTACTCGGACAGAAATTTTGGCAAATACCTTGGTGGGCATCATCCCCAACTAACCAGCAACAACTAAAAGCTAACATTCAACAAGTCTCCGCAGGCAAATTTGTCCGATCGGAATACGAAATCATCGGATTAAATCACCAGGTGACAGTAATTGATGTGTCCTTTAAGCCTTTATTAAATGAAGCAGGGGAAGTATTTCAAATACTCGCAGAAGGCCGCGATATTACCCAGCGCAAACAGACAGAAGCTGAGTTGCAGCAGCTAACCGCAGAACTAGAGCAGCGAGTGAATGAAAGAACTGAGGAAATTCTGCAAACTAACACCCTATTGCAACAGGAAATTGGCGATCGCACCGCAGCCGAACAGCAGCTATTACGGCTCAAATCAATTTTAGAAGCAACAACAGACTGGGTAGCTATGGCAGACGCCAAAGGGCAGAGTCTTTATATGAACCGCGCCACCAGAGAAATATTGAATGTTGGAGACAGTACAGATTTAACAGGAGTCAGCATTTCTGACGTAATATCTCCCAAAAGTAAGGAAACTATTGTGAAAGTCGGCATACCCGCAG
Source organism: Microcoleus sp. (assembly GCF_041354475.1). Lineage (NCBI taxonomy): Bacteria > Bacillati > Cyanobacteriota > Cyanophyceae > Oscillatoriales > Microcoleaceae > Microcoleus > Microcoleus sp. Next base: position 56,466 of record NZ_JBGJZU010000013.1, on the reverse strand, counting down.
CTTGCCGAGATGGGGTGTGGAGTGGCGAGATAATTTGGCAGACTTTAGACGGGAAAGAAATAGCAGTTTCTCAAGTAATCATTGCTCACAAATCCGAGGGTGGAGAAGTAGAATTTTTGTCAACGATCGCCCGAAATATTACCAGTCGCAAGCGCACGGAACAAGTGATGCAGCAAAACTTGCAAATGCTCGACCTTGCCAGCGATGCTTTGATTATTCGAGAACTAGACGGGACGATTAATTACTGGAACCAAGGCGCTGAGAGAATGTACGGCTTCACGAAACAAGAAGCTTTAGGCAAATGCACTCATACTCTATTTACTACCATATTTCCCCAACCTTTAGAAACCATATTGGCACAGTTAGAGGATCGGGAATATTGGGAAGGAGAACTGATTCATACTACAAATTACCACACCAAAATTACCGTATTCAGCCGCTGGAATTTGCAGCGAGACGAACAGGGAAAACCCAAAGCAATTTTAGAAACTAACAACGACATTACAGGGCGCAAGCAAGCCGAAATCGAAAATCAAAGATTGAGATCGATCGTCGAAAGTAGCTCGGATTTTATCGGCATGGCAACAATGGAGGGAGAGCCATTTTACCTGAACTCCGCTGGCATCAAGCTAGTGGGACTCAACTCTCCCGAAGAACTCAAAACTAAGAATACGGGGGAATTCTTTTTTCCAGAAGACCTCCAGCAATTTACCGCAGAAATTATGCCCACAGTCATGGAAACGGGCTATTGGCGTGGCGAGTTTCGGTTCAAGCACTTTGGCACCGGCAAGAGCATTCCCGTTGACTACAGTCTATTTACAGTTAAACACCCAGAAACAGGAGAGCCTTTGGGTTTAGCGACGGTTACTCGCGACATCAGCGATCGCAAGCGGGCAGAAGAGATGTTGCGCGATCGCGAAAGACTATTCCGAGCCATTTTTGACCAATCGTTCCAATTTATAGGTCTGCTAGAACCCGACGGCACGATGTTAGAAGTCAACCAAACAGCCCTCTCCGCCACTGATGTGGGGATTGAAGACATAGTAGGGAAGCCGTTTTGGGAAACCCCGTGGTGGGATATTTCCCCAGAAGTCAAGCAGCGGGTACGAGAAGCTGTCGCCAAAGCCGCCGGCGGCGAGGTAGTTCGCTACGAAGCGGAAGTCCTAGTTACCGGAGGTTTCGTCACAACCATTGACTTCTCCCTCAAACCCATCAAAGACGAGAGCGGCAAAGTCGTGCTGTTAATTCCAGAAGGCCGCGACATCAGCGATCGCATTGCCCTAGAACGAGAACTAACCTTGCGTCAAGCCCGCTTTGATGCCTTTTTCGCCGCTTCACCAGCGGGAATGTTTATCACCGACGACAAACTGCGCTTCGTGCAGTTCAACCAGAAGATGGCCGAATTCGGTGGTCAGCCCGCTTCAGCATATATGGGCAAAACCCTATGGGAAGTTGAACCGGAAATGGCACCGACCATTGAGCCTTTGTACCAGCAGGTTTTGAGTAGCAACCAACCCATTTTAAACCTGGAACTCTGCCTTGCAACTAACGCAGAGCCTAGTGTGATGCGGGACTGGGTGGCATCTTACTTTCCTTTACCCGGACAGGATGGCAAACCGATCGGTATTGGTACCTTCATCTGGGAAGTGACCGATCGCAAAAACCTAGAACGAGAACTCGCGTTGCGTCAAGCCCGCTTTGACGCATTTTTTGCAGCCGCCCCAGCCTCAATGTTTATCTTTGACGACCAACTGCGATTCGTGCAAGTAAATGAAAAATTAGCCGAAACCACCGGGCCGTCAGTATCGGAACACCTCGGCAAAACGGTGAGGGAAATTGCACCCCAAATGGTCGATACTTTAGAGCCGATGCTGCAAAATATTCTGGCGAACAACGAACCTGTTTTGAACATCGAGTTATCCGGTACAACCCTGAGTCAACCGGGCGTCATGCGGTATTGGCTGGCTTCTTACTTTCCTTTGTCAGGAGAGAGTGGCACACCGATCGGTGTCGGCGGAGTAGCAGTCGAAATTACCGATCGCAAACAAGCAGAACAAGAACGCGATCGGTTTTTCACCCTTTCCCTAGACTTGCTGTGCATCGCCGATTTTGAAGGCAAATTCAAGCGCGTCAATCCCGCCTGGGCAACAACCCTCGGCTACACTTTAGAAGAACTACAAGAACAACCTTTTCTCAATTTTGTTCATCCAGACGATCGCCAACATACCGCATCCGAAGCTAACAAAATAGCTCAGGGAGTCGAAACAATCGCGTTTGAAAATCGCTACCGCTGCAAAGACGGTTCCTACAAGTGGCTGTCGTGGAAATCACGACCTTTACACCAAGAAAAGATCATGTATGCAGTGGCTCGCGACATTACCGACAGCAAACACGCAATTAGTCAATTACAAGAAACAACCGCCCAGTTAGCCCGTTCCGAATCCGAATTTAGACAGCAAAAAAACCTCTTGCAACTGCTAATTGATAGCATTGGTGAAGGCGTAGTTGCAGCCGACACAAAAGGCAATTTTTTCCTGTTCAACCCCGCCGCCGAAAATATCTTTGGCTTGGGTTCAACAGACACACTGCCCGACGAGTGGTCGGCAAAATACGGTTTATTTTTGAGCGATGGAGTCACTCCCTATCCCACCGCCGACATACCTTTAACGCGGGCCATTCGAGGAGAAATAGTTGACGACGCAGAGGTTTTCACCAGGCACGCAGGCAAGCCAGAGGGTGTGTGGGTAAAAATTAACGGCCGGCCGCTCAAAGACGAAACAGGGGCGATCCAAGGTGGCGTAGTTGTCTGTCGCAACATCACCGAAGAAAAAGCATCTACCAAGCGAATGCAGCAGTTAGCAGAGTCACAAGAACGCTTACTGCAAGAACTCAAAACGCGGCAAAATGCCCTCGATGAATCCGCCATCGTCAGCGAAACAGACCTCAAAGGCATCATCACCTACGTCAACGAAAGATTCACTCAAATATCTGGTTACAGTATGGGAGAACTCCTCAACCGCGACCACCGCATCGTCAACTCCGGCTATCATCCCAAATCATTTTTTCAAGAAATGTGGCTGACGATTTCTCGCGGCTTGGTATGGAAGGGTGAAATAAAAAATCGGCGCAAAGACGGCTCGTTTTATTGGGTAGATTCCACCATCGCCCCCATCTTTGACACCCATGGTAAAATTATTAAATATATTGCCATCCGCTTTGACATCAATGAACGCAAAGAAGCACAAGAAGGACTAGAAAAATTAGCAGCAGAACGGAAAGCAGAAGCTGATTCAATGACCCAGCAGGTCCTCAAATTGTTAGGAGAAATTAAAGGCGCGGCTCAAGGCGATTTGACAGTTAGAGCAGAAGTTAATAACGATGTTTTAGGCGCTGTCGCCGACTCCTTCAACTTCCTGATCGGTTCCCTGCGAAAAGTGGTTACAGGAATTCAAACTTTAGCAGAACAGGTAACATCAGCCACCGATGAGTCAATTAGTAATACCAGCCAACTGACGCAACAAGCAGAAGTTCAAGCAGCCAAAATATCTGCCATCATGCAAGAAATCGATCGCATTGTCAATTCAATCCGTGACGTGCGAGATGTTTCGGTGCGCGCCGAAACAGTCGCCCAACAGTCTTCTCACACCGCTGAGGCTGGCGGTATGGCGGTCGATCGAGCTGTAGAAGGCATTAACGAACTCCGATTGACAATCGCCTCAACCTCAAAAATGATGAAACGTTTAGGTGAGTCTTCCCAACAAATCGGCAAAATTGTGACATCTATTTCGCAACTTGCTTCCCAAACTAATTTGCTAGCCCTGAATGCTACCATTGAAGCCGCGCGGGCAGGGGAACAAGGTTTAGGTTTTGCAGTTGTAGCCGAAGAAGTAAGAAAATTAGCAGAAAGATCCGCCGGTGCGACGGAAGAAATCTCCGAAATTGTCGGCACAATTCAAGAAGAAATCAGTCGTGTAATGAAGGCAATGGAATCAGGGACACTGGAAGTAGTGGAAGGTACTAAACTCGCCAGCGAAGCTAAAACTCACCTGAACGCCATCATCGAAGTTAGCCGGGAAATGAACGCTTTGGTGCAAAATATTACTCGCGCCTCAGCCAAACAAACTATTTCGGCTGAAGAGATTTCTAACAGTATGCAGCAAGTGAATGAGATTGCGAATACAACTGCTCAAAAAGGTTCGGATGTTAAAGCATCTTTGGACGATCTGTCTGGTTCTGTTTCTAAATTGCAAAAGTCAGTCGCGAATTTTAGGAGTTAGTTGACGGTTGTCAGTTGACTGTCAGCAGGTCGGACACGGCAATGCCCATTGGTGTCAACTTAAGCTATAGCAACCGCCAGTCCTCTCGCCTACCCGCCAGTCCGCCAGGGAATGAATTCCCTGTCTAATAGCTAAAGTCCTCTTAAGAGGACTCATGAGTTCTTCAGTCCTCTTAAGAGGACTTTAGCTTTGAGGCAGGGGTTTAAACCCCTGTCGGACTGTGGAATGAACCTGGTTGTTGACACCAATGGGCTTTTGGAGTGTCCTGATGGTTAACTGTCAACTGCCAACTGCCAACTGCCAACAGCCCACTGCCCACTGCCCACTGGCCACTGCCCACTGACTAATATGAATGATATCGACTTAAACGAATTAATAGATGCTTTTACCGCTGAAACCCAAGAGTTTTTGCAATCAATGGAAACCAACTTATTGGGAATGGAATCTGGTGATTTAAAACAGCGAGAAGCCGCAGTAAAAGAAATGTTTCGAGCGGCTCACTCCATCAAAGGTGCTGGTTCGATGTTGGGGTTTAACAACGTATCTGCCGCAGCTCACACTCTGGAGGAGTGTTTTGTCATTTTTCGCGATCGCACAGACTTGTCAGCCCTAGAACAGACAACAGTAACTCTATTGCTACAAGGTGTGGATGCTCTCAAAAAAATTACTACCGAATCAATTCACCACTCCGATGTCAGCAGTCCCGATCAAACAGAAAACTTGGAGATAATCGCCCAAATTCAACTTCAATTCGAGCGTCAATACGGCAGGCCAGAACCACCGGCAGTTCCGGTAATCAGCAAATCCCCCGCCCCAGAAACCCTGAAATTGATTTTTGAACACGAATTACCACCAGTCTTAAATCGCCTAGAAACCGAACTTTCCCAAGCTTCAGAGGCTGATTTAGCAACCAGCGTCACCGCACTCAACCAGGTTTATTACCAACTCTCCGGTTTAGCTGGAATGTTGCAATTGCCAGACTTTGGGAAAGTTGCCGAACCCCTCAGAGATTTGATCGACTCAAAGGATTTAACACTAGAACAGTTGCAATCCCAGGGTTGGGCGATTGCTCAAAACCTACAAACCGCACGTCAGCAAATATTAGCAGGAAAGGCGATCGACCCCCCCAAAATCTCCCCCCCCACTCAGGAAGAAAGCCAACCAGAACCCAAAACCAAGGACACCCACGCACCATCCACCGCCCCTACACCATCCTCAGTCCCCAGCCCCCAGCGCCCCACAATCCGAGTAGACTTAGAACGCTTGACAGAATTAGTCAATCTAGTCGGGGAATTAGTCATCAACCGCACCAACTTAGAACTTCAAGAATCCGAACTGCGTGGCGAAGTCAAGCGCATCCGTCGCAGTATTATCGATTTGAACCAATTCGGCGGTCAGTTGCGAGAAGAATATGACAGGATGAGCTTTGGAGACTGGAAAAGTGCCCATGACAACCTAGGAATCGGAAAATTTGCAGAACTAAACCAAGAAATTCCCACCATTACTAACGGCAAATCCTCTAGACCCAATTCTCACTTTGATGTCTTAGAAATGGATCAATACACAGAGTTCCACTCTACAGCCTCTGAAGTGATCGAAACCACCGAAGCAATTGCTCAATCTGCCACCAAATTAGACTCCTTATCCATGAGATTCGAGCGCAGTATCGACCAACTGCGCCGCATTACCGAACAACTACGCAGTCGCGTCATGCAGTTGCGAGTCGTCAGTTTCAGTCGCGCCGTCGATCATTTGCCACGAGCACTCAGGGATATGTGTCTCACCTATGATAAAGATGTCAATCTGCTGCTGTTAGGACGCGATACCAAAATTGACGAAAGTTTGCTAGATGCTTTGCGCGACCCCTTGGTACATCTAGTGAGAAATGCTTTTGACCACGGCATTGAAATGCCAGAAATTCGGCAGCAAATGGGCAAGCCAGCCAGCGGTCAAATTGAAATAGAAGCGCGACACCAAGGGGGTCAAACTATTATCACTGTCGCCGATGATGGTAAAGGTATTGACCCGGAAATCATTCGCCACAAAATTGTGAAAAAGGGTTTGGCCACAGAGGAACAAGCCGAAGATTTTTCGATTGCGGAACTCTACGATTTTCTATTTTGGCCTGGTTTCAGCACAGTCGAAGAAGTGAGCGACCTTTCAGGGCGGGGAGTTGGCCTAGACGTGGTACGAGCGAATTTGCGGACGGTTCGAGGCACTGTAAAGGTGGATTCTCGCCTGGGAAAAGGCACGAGTTTTATCATCAAACTGCCACTTTTACTGTCGATTACTGACGCCTTGATGGTGAAGACCGATCGCAATAAAATAGCAGTACCACTGGATGCAGTCGAGGAAATTCTCCACATCAAAGCCTCCGAAGTGCACACCGCCGGAAATCAGCCCATGCTGTGGTGGCGGGAGGAATTTATTCGTTTAGTGCGACTCCAAGACTTGCTCGAATATAGCGTTTTAGGCCCCGATGCCCCCTCTCCTGACCCTTTGACCCAGGATCACATTCCGGTGCTAGTTTTAGCTTCTAGCGAAGGAATGCTCGCGGTGGCCGTAGAACGGCTCATCGGTCAGCAGGAAATTGTGGTAAAACCCTTACCATCGCCTCTGTCTAAGCCTCGTGGGGTTTTGGGAAGTACAATTTTAGGAGACGGGCGAGTGGTGACTATTTTGGATGTCGATGATTTGGTGGGCCAACCTTCAGCCAATAGTTCGATCGCCCCTGTGTCTGGTAAAGTACCACATTTAGCACCAACTTCGAGTCATGCACCGCAAATTTTAGTGGTAGACGATTCCTATACAATTCGGCAATTGCTGTCATTGATGCTGACGAGAGCTCGCTATCGAGTAGTGCAAGCCAAGGACGGCTTGGACGCCCTGGAAAAGTTGCAAAACGGTCTCGATTGCAGTTTAGCGATTGTGGATATTGAAATGCCCCGGATGGATGGATTTGAATTTTTGCGATCGCTGCGATCGACCCAACGGTTTGCTAAAATTCCCGTAGCCATGCTCACCTCCCGCAGCGGTGAAAAACACCGCCAAATGGCAATGGAACTAGGCGCAAATCAATACTTCACCAAACCTTACAGCGAAGCCCAACTTTTAGAAGCCATCCCCAAACTAATCAAACATCAAACAATATGATTAACGAACCGCGAAGACACAAAGAGCGCGAAGAAAGAACAGCATTTTCTTCCTTCCCCCTTGGGGAGTAGAGGGTGGCAGGGGGGTTCTTCCTTCGCGTCCTTCGCGCCTTCGCGGTTCAATAATCTTCAATCCACAATCCCAAATCGACATGACTCACGCCAACTACAATCGCCGCTTCCGCAACCAGAAACAAACTAATGCCAGATCCCCGGCCCGCAAATTAGTTTCCTTTGACCTAGGCAGCGTTTATTATGCTGTTCCCATTGAACGAGTACAGCGCGTTGTCAAAGACTTTAATCCCTACGGTTTTTTAGATAGTGGTAATAGTTTAGTCAGGCATCAGGAAGAACTAATTACGCTAATTGATTTATCTAAAATATTTAAATCCACTAAAAGTATGGCTGACTGCAACTACCTAATTGTTTGCACTTTCAATCAAGGCGAGCGGTTGGGAATTCCCATTCCTGATATGCCGAAGATTTTAGAAATTTCCGAAGCAGCTTTTTGCGAAATTCCCCTATTGTACCGCCAACAGCAACTACCTGCGGCTGTTGAAAAATTAATTCGCGCACCGGATGGTTCCGAAGTCTTTTATTTAAATTTGGATTTATTGAACTCAATTTAGCTCAGTTATAAGATAAAATATAAATGGTATTTTGTCAACGATATATGAAAAAAAATACAATGAAAAAAATTACAATATTGTCGATCGCCCTACTGATGTTGGCAGCAATTCCAGAGTGTCCCCAGGTGGGACTAGGGCTAAGTGCGATCGGCCAACCAAAAACTCCCCAACCACCCAAAAAAGACGACCCCAAAAACCTCGGCTACGTCTCCCCGGAATTTGCCGAAAAGGTGTCCCAACAGGAAATTGAGCAAATCAACGCCAACGTCGAAACCCTGCTGCTAACTCAAAGCTGCATCCGCTGCGACCTCCGAGGTATAAAATTAGTTAACCTTACTTTAAAAAACCCGATCGTTACCGGAGCAGACTTATCAGACGCCAACCTCAGCGGAGGTACTTTCGAGATAGCAGATTTTGTCAACACGAACCTAGCACGCACCGACTTAAGTGGCTCAGTTTTAATAGGAGCCAGAATCAGCAATACTAATTTCAGGAAAGCCAACTTGACAAATACTAATTTAGATGGCGCTGACTTACGCTTTGCTGACTTGAGAGATGCTAATCTTTCTAATACGAACCTCCGCAATTCTAACATGGATGGTGCTAGTCTCGATCGAGCAAGTATGGGAGGAACAACTATGCCAGATGGCAGGAAAAATTAATGATATTCAATCATTTTAGTTTTTCATCGACACCAACTTTTTGTTATTTATGAGTAGCCTGACCTTTGCCTCAGCTCATCAGCTAGCGCTAATGATTCGCGATCGCGAAGTCTCTGCCGTCGAAGTTCTCGACGCTTACCTGACTCAAATCGCCAAGCACAACTCGAAACTAAATGCCATCTGTACGCTGGATGAAGACAATGCCCGTACTAGAGCAAAACTTGCAGATGAAGCCCTAGCCAAAGGAGAAAACTGGGGTGCTTTACATGGCGTTCCCATTACCATTAAAGACATTTTTGAGACAGCGGGACTCCGCACCACAGCAGGCTATATTCCCCTCAAAAATTATGTGCCTCAACAGGATGCAACGGCTGTGGCAAGATTGCGATCGGCAGGTGCTGTCATCATGGGAAAAACCAACATGGCGGAACTGGCTGCCGATTATCAAAGCACAAATTCTCTGTTTCCACGGGTGAATAATCCTTGGCATCTTGACTATACTCCTGGTGGTAGTTCTGGGGGGAGTGCCGCTGCTGTGGCCGCCGGACTTTCACCGTTGGATTTGGGCAACGATTTCGGAGGTTCGGTGCGTCAACCCGCTCATTTTTGCGGTGTCTATGGTTTAAAGCCGACGGATCGCCGTATTTCTACAGCAGGGCAAATTCCAGAAGTGCCGGGAATGCCATTGTGTATCCGGCAAATGATGACTGTGGGGTGTTTTGCCCGATCGCTAGAAGATATCCGGTTGTGTTTTTCCTTAATTGCAGGCGCGGATCTGCGACGCCCTGATGTGCCACCGATTCCACTCGATCGACCTTCTGGCAAGCCTTTGCAAAATCTCAAAATCGCTTGGAGTGAGGAATGGACGGAAGTTCCAGTTGCTGCTGAGATTCGAGCGGCGATGAATGCGATCGCACAAACACTCTCTCACGCAGGTGTCCAAGCCGAACCCTGGCTTCCCAAAGACTTTGATCTTGCACACATATTTAATCTCTACGGACGGGTATCAGCATACCTTAATATCTACGCTCAACCAGTCGATAAATATAATTTACGTCGTAGTTTGGAGTTGCTATTCCGCACAGCAACCCAAGGCGATAAGGAACTCCGAAAATTGGGTAATTTCACCAGATTTCTACCAGAATTATTGAATCCAAGTTTGAAAGGATATTTTGAGGCACTTACAGAACGCGATCGCTTCACTGCCGATATGGATGAAGCATTAGAACCGTGGGATGTATGGCTTTGTCCAGTTGCGGCAACCGCTGCGTTTACCCATCGTCCCGCTTGGAGTGCCGTTGACATTGATGGCAGATCCTATCCTCATGCAGTGGCAAACGGGGCTTACACCATGCCTTCTAATCTTAGTGGACATCCTGCCGTGGTAATTCCAATTGGCAAAACTCAAAATGGTTTACCGATTGGAATGCAAATTGTTGGTAAGCGGTGGTGCGAAATGGAGTTGTTGGCGATCGCAAGTGCGATCGACAAAGTGGTTGGCGGCTTTCAACACCCACCTGGTTACTGAGCATTTTATAAAGTTTCACTTGATGGTCAAGAATACAATCAGTTAAGTTTAAAGAGCAGAACACTGAAGCTTATTTAGCTGCAACAGTAGATAGAGTATTTTGGTTACTGCTAGAAACCTATCTGTCTGATTTTGCTAAAGTAAAGCTGAACGAACAAGAAGAATATGTAAACAAATCGTATGTATCGTCTAGAAGTTTTATAGCACCTGCGATAGTCACTGTCACCTTAAATGGGAAATGGAAAGCAGATATTCCGTTTGGTTCTAAAGATAATATGTCATACAATGCAAGTATAGAGGCGATCGCAAGTCTCTTACAGGCAAGCGGAATACCTAAGCTGAAGTTCTCATTCACAATGGAGTCTATACGCACATAGCTGTTTGCAAAATAAGAGTTGTGGTAGTGTGCGTCAGGTTTTATGTTCTAAATTTGCACATAAATTATGATTCCCGGACACCGTTTGTTGTGTGGTGCGTCAGTTGTGAGATGGTTGGTTTGGATCGAAAATAATGGTAGCTGACGCACCCTACTACTGACGCTAATTTAGACGGTGCAGACTTGCGCTTTGCTGACTTGAGAGATGCCAACCTTTCTAATACGAATCTCCGCAATGCGAACATGGATGGTGCTAGTCTCGATCGAGCCAGTATGGGAGGAACTACCATGCCCGATGGTCGGAAAAACCAATAATATTAAATTCGTCATTCATGACGGCTAGCTATATTAACCGCCATGCAATTAAAGTCGCGGTTTTACCTTTAGCCGCGATCGGTTCGCAAGGTTCAACCCTTAGATTTTGTGACATCCTTTGATAAACAGCATCAGAAATAGTAATCGCACCACCAGGCGTGGCACTTTCTAAGCGTTTTGCTGTATTGACAACATCACCAATCACCGTATAAGTCCGAACATCTTCACCGCCAAATAGCCCTTCAATAACGCTCCCGCAATGCACCCCGCATCCCGCACCAATTCCATATAATTCAAGCATTTCTAAAGCAGCTTTACTCATAGATTTAGCCGCAGCAATTCCCTGCTGTGGCGTAGCATAAATCGCCATAACTTCATCGGCTGTAAATGTTATTCTTAAAGGCTGAAACTTGGCGGCGGCTGGTTCAACACAACGATAATATTCATTGAGAACCGCTGCAACTGTCTCAGGGGAAGTTTTTTCGCACCAACTTGTAAAACCGCGAATATCCATAAATAAAATCGTGCGATCGCACTTTTGAAAAGCCAAACCTGCTGGATTATTAAGCGCTGTTTCTACTACATGACTTCCCATCCCCCATTCTGCCATATTTCCCAGTAGTTGAGCAGTTTTTTGTAGCTGCTTTCTCTGTTTGACAAGCTGTACCGACTGGAACCCTAAAAGCAAACCGATAAACACCATACTCCAACTAAGAAACCAGTGCGTTGCCGACCGTGAAAATGTCACTATCAATTCTAAATTAGCAATTAAATATTGAGACTTAATCCCAATCACAACATAAAAAGCTACCACCATCAGAGCCCTTACCAAACTTTCCAGTGGAATCAGCCAATAATCAATACCCTTAGCCCAATGGAATCGCAATCCTTGCAAAATAGCAATCATCAGAGAAAATAACCAAAAGACAACGTGACTAGGATTTTGGAAAAAATCTAGCCCGTCTATCGGCACATCAATCAGCGTATAGATACCAACGCAGATCAGGTTTCCCCAAAAACGGTGGCATCTCGAGTTCGACAGATACCAAGCCTGAACAAGCATTGCTACTATTAGTAAATATTCAGTTGGATCTGTGATAAATTTGAACAAACCAGCTAATATCAAGTCTGATAAACTCTTCAGAATTAAAAAATGGCCGCTATTACTTAATACTTCACTGAGAAATGCACTGGTGCGGCTTCCTTGTAGCCGACTTTCCCATACATTTTTTGACTTGAGACTTGATTTTGCCATTTCAATACTTCTATTTTTCATCTTAATTAAAGGTCAGCGACCAGAGAATTATTGTATACCAGTCCCCCAAAAAAGATGCAACTGTAGAGAGAATTAAAACCACGATATTCATCAGTCATTCCAGAAAAAAAATGGTATTAGCTATCTTCCTCTGTTGTTTGCTGGCGGCGTTTCCGAAAAATACCAGTCATATTGATTCCTGTTACCAGCATAAAAATCACACCCAAACCCACCAAAAACACATAGATTGGCATCAAAAAATCTCCCAAATATTCTCCTTGGTGGATATTCAAAAAAACTTCTCCTACCTCTTTCGGCATCTTAAACCAGCTTCTGCCAACTCGGTAGATTACACCTGTCACCGTACTGACTGTTAAAGGCAATAAAATAATCGGTGCAGCAATACGGTGAACCTTACGAAAATCAAGTTTAGCACCTGGTCTTTCAGGGCGTGCGCGACCAAAAAATTTGGTCATAGTCAAACCAGTGACTATCAGCCCAATCACTCCCAAAGCCAGCAAAAGCACATAAAATGGTCTGAGTTCCTTTCCGAGATAGCTTCCTTGGTGAATCACCATAAAAATCTCAGCAGCATCACCTTCTATACCAAACCAATCTTCTCCCAGCCGATAGGCAACTCCCGTTATGGCACTCAATAGTAAAGGAATGAAAATAATCGGTGCAACTTGGCGGTGAAGTTTGCGAAAATTAATGCTAGCCATCTATTTATTCTCCTATTTTTTAGATATTTTGTTGTTGACAAATCAGATATTCTTGGACGCACGGGTAGGCAGAAACCGGGTTTTTTTGCGAAAATATTTCGCTTTTGTATAGTTTTGGACGCACGGGTAGGCAGAAACCGGGTTTTTTTGCGAAAATATTTCGTTGTTACCCGCAGATTCGGTAAAAAACCCGGTTTCTTTGGTCGAAGTGGGTAAGTCCTGTTGTGAAAAACCCGGCTACGGCGCAAATCCTAGCATTATGAAAAAGTAAAATCAGTCGCGTTAAGATTTCCAGCATTAACTCCTTTCAACACTGCCAAATATTGACCCGTGCCTGCTATCTGCAACAGAGTATCGCTTGCATAAATTCCAGTTCCTTGAGTGATATTAATGTTAGCAAATCCTAAGCCATCTTTCAGCTTCAGTATGTCTGCTCCTTTTTGAAAGTCCGTGATGATATCAGCGAGATCGAGAGTATTTGCAGCCCCTCGCCCTTCTAGCTCAAATAAATCCAAACCCATGCCGCCGGTCAGAATATCTTTACCCTTCCCTCCATCAAGGATATCATTTCCTGCACCGCCGCTAAGTGTGTCAAAACCCTTGCCGCCTTCTAGTTTATCATTGCCATTGCTGCCAGTCAGAATATCATTACCCTTGCTTCCTTTTAAAGCAATATTATTGCCAAGAATTCCTGTCAAGTTGTCATCACTATCTGTACCTTTAATTTCATTCTCGTAGAAATAGCCGCCGCTTTCGTATCCATAATTACTAACACTCGCTGAAGTGCCGTTTTGATAACCACTTTGGTATCCATCATTGCTGCTACTACTTATGTACCCAGAATTGCTGTTACCATTTTGGTACTCAGAATAGCCGTTGCCATTTCGGTACTCAGAATAGCCGTTGCCATTTTGGTACTCAGAATAGCCGTTGCCATTTTGGTACTCAGAATAGCCGTTGCCATTTTCGTAACGGCTGTCATCACCACTTTCACCACTTTCACCACTTTCACCAATTGAGAGTTGGTATCTCTCCGATGATACTGGATCGACATCGATAGAATTGTCTTGTGTCACATAAGACTGTCCCACGCCTGTCCAAATTTTAGTTTGGTTGCTCATCTGTTAGATCCTCGTTGTTTAAGTCATCTACAATTACTGTGACAAAACAAAGTAAAGAACTCGGAAAGACCTAAAATTTATTTCATCCGCTTCCAAAACCTCCTCAATAGTTCTGGATGCACGACATCTATATCTCGTGTTAATCTAGGGGCAATCCCCGTGGTTGCCCCAATCCCTTAGTCTCTTGCGTAAGTCCTGCTCAACCTAAACATCAGCCCATTTTCGCAGCAAATTAGCAATGCTTTTTGATAGCAAGTCAAACTCCGCTGTCTTTCCAGACTTCTGAAAAAGGGTATCGCGAACCGTATCCAAATCAAAGAGAATTTCTCGTTTGTGAGCATCCCTAACTAAACTCTGCACCCAAGTCACCGCCGCTAGTCTTTCACCTTCAGTGACAGGTTCCACACGATGTAAAGTTGTAGTAGGATAAACAACCATTGAACCAGCATCAAGTTTAAAAGCTTGTTCGCCTTGGGTACTTTCAATCACTAATTCCCCGCCCGTATAAGTTGCAGGATCGCTGAGAAATAGAGTGAGAGACAAATCCGATCGCATTAGTTCTTCATCTCCCATAATTGCATTATCAATATGTGTCCCGTAGTACATTCCTCCCTGATAGCGACTAAACATAATGGGACGAATTGCTTTAGGGCGCGCCGCTATTTGGAATAAAGAATTGCGTTTTAGTGCTTGATTGACTAAGTTTCTGAGTTCCTGAGTTGGAGCCGCATCATTTTTTAGTTGAGAATTATTTTTTACTTGTTGGGCGTACCAACCTGCTGTTAACTTCCCATCGACAAATTCAGCATTTTTTAGGCGATCGATAATTAATCCTAATTCCTCTGAAGTCAGAATATTTGCCATACAGATAATCATTGGGGACACTCCTACAGGTTGCTAATGGACTCGCATTGTAGCAATAAGGTAATGTCTGTGCAAACAATTTTTCGATGTTTTTGGTTCTTTCCGAGTTCTTTACTTTTTTCTGGGATAGTAGCAGTAATCACCCAGAATAAGGCTTTTTTAAAGATGCAAAGTAAAACTAAGATTTGGCTCGGCATTGGAGCTTGTGTTTTAACCTCTGTAGCTGGTAGTGCGATCGCATCCCAGAATGATAGCAGTGTTAATCAATTTTCCCCTATTTCTCTTTTAAGTAATGCTGCTAATTCATCGATGAGCAACAGCAAGCCGGTTAAACCGATCGTCTTAATGAGTAGCAGTGGCGGCGAACAAGGAGAAAGCGGCGAAGGAAAAAAACCAAAACCCCGGAAAAAAAGTAGTTTGACTTCTGAACTTTCCTTGACAGATAGTAATGTCACAATGACAGCTTCCAAGGGCGGGGAAGGTGGAGAAAAAGGGGAAGAGGGAGAAAAAGGAGAAAGCGGTGAAAAAGGAGAATCTGGGAAGAAGAGTTAAGGTTTTCTATTAATATCAACTCTTAAGCTATAGCGATCCTAAATCATTTGCATAATTCTTGTAGGGGCTCCCTTGCCCCGTGGTTGCCCAATCTCTCGGAGGGCGGGCACTCTTGGCACCGCCCCTACATATCTGCATGAATGATTTAGGATTGCTATACTGAGGATAATTTTACTTTAAAACAGCTACCTACTCCTAGCTGACTGGTAACGCTAATTTCTCCTTGGTGGCTTTGGACAATTGCTTGGGCGATCGCCAATCCCATCCCCAAACCCCCTGCACGGCGATTTCTGGCTCGATCTGCTCTCCAAAATCTGTCGAAAACTAACTTGACATCTTCTGGAGCAATGCCGATACCAGTATCCTCTACACTCACAATTGTCGATCGATTCTGTTTGCTCAGAGAAACAGTCACAATTCCGCCCGCTGGTGTGTAATGAATTGCGTTTCCAATCAAGTTGGAAAACAAACGAGTTAGCTGTGCAGCATCTCCCATTACAGACGTATCAATGGCTAAATTTGACTTGAGAATAATTTGCTTTTCTTGAGCTTGCAGTTCCCACAAATCTAGCAAATCCTCTAATAATTCGTCTAACGGAACCGCTATCCACTCGCGGGCGATCGTGGCTGCTGGTGCATCCATTCTAGTTAATAAAAGTAAGTCTTCAACTAACTGAGTCATCTGTTTAGTAGCAGAGGCGATCGCCACCATTTTCTTAACATCGGCTGCATGAATTCTCTCAGGATGACTCTGCATAACTTCCACTGAAGTTTTAATCGCCGTCAGCGGACTTCTCAACTCGTGAGAAGCATCAGCAGTGAATTGTTTTAACTGCTGAAAACTATCCTCAATTGGCTTGAGAGATTGCTTAGTCAGCCACAAACCACCAACCGCAGTCAAGCTCAGAAAAATAATACTCCCATAACCCAAATTCCAGCGGAGTCTGCTGAGAACTTCTTCGACTTCTTTAGTAGATTCGCTGGTGCGAATATAACCTTTTAATTCTTGTTTTTTATCATCATAAGAAATGTAAACTGGAATTGTCGCCGACCGAATTTGCCCATTTTGTATGGTGTGGAAGCCTGATTTTATTATTACAGGCGGTAAAGTCTTGCCGGAATTTCCTAAGATTTTACCTGCTTCATTAAACCATTCTACAGATTGATCTGGTTCCCGCAGATTTTGCCAGGGAATGTCTAAGTCTCCGTCTTTATCTAAATGACGAGTTACTTTTTCGCGATCGAGTTCAATCTGAAAGTCATCATTGCGCTGTTCACTTTGTTGATGAGATAGATCGCCTTTTTTTTCTGGATGTTCTGAAAGGTGCTGCTTTTCGATCGCAACTAAACTGTGAGAAGCTGCTTGAGCCAAAACCTCCAATCGCTGGTCTAATTCTTGATACAGACTGCTGGTAAATAATTCATAAACAGCAATCGCAGAAGTCCCTAAAATAGCTACCATCACTGTTAAGTAAGATAGCAATAAACGCCATCCCAAAGCTTGAAATTGGGGATTAGAGGTTTTGGTTGAGCCGATAACCCATGCCATAAATAGTCTCAATAAAATTAGCTGGTGCGCCTGCTGCTTTCAGTTTTTGTCGCAAACCCCGGAGATGAACTTTTACGGTTTCTTCTCCTGGCGAGTCTTCAAAAGCCCATATATGGTCTAGGATAGCACTCCGTGTTAAAACGCGCCCTCCTGTTCGCAGGAATAATTCTAGCAAACTGTACTCCTTTGGTGTAAAGTGCAGCAATTTATCGCGATAAGTAACTTCGCAGGTATTCGGGTTTAAACGCAGATTTTCCCACTCTAATACTGGTGGCAAAGTTGTACTTCCCCGCCGCAGTAAGGCTCGAATTCTTGCTGCTAATTCTGGCAAATCGAAGGGTTTAACGACATAATCATCAGCTCCGGCATCTAGTCCTATGACTTTATCATTGCTGGTGTCTCTGGCTGTTAGCATGAGCACGGGGGTTTTTAAACCTTGTCGGCGCAAGCGCTGACATAGGGTAATTCCATCTATTTTTGGCAGCATCACATCTAGCAGAATTAAGTCATAGGTAAAAGTTTCTGCAAAGTTCCAACCTTCTTGACCGTCGGCGGCTATGTCTACGGCATAATGTTGGTCGGTGAGGGCTTCTGCTAATGCTTGGGCAATGCGATCGTCGTCTTCTACTAACAGAATCTTCATAGCTCACTGCTAAAATTTTGATATCATTCCTAATTTTTTAATCTCAAATCTAATATCTAAGGCGGACTAAAGACAGATCGCAGCTAGGGGTTCCCAACTTGTGACATCCTCAAACAAAGATTGATACCCCGCCACATTGGGATGCAGCCCATCTGCAATTAAACGCGATCGACACCAATCACTACCCCGATCGCACCATTTGTCAAAAATATCTAAATAGGGGATTCCCCGCTCCAAACAAGCGACTCTGGTTGCTTCCTTATATCGATACTGGTCAGCATGACTGTAGTACAAACAATCCTGAAAAGGCATTTTACTTTCATCCACCGGCACCATCCCGACAAAAATCACTGGACAAAGTTGTTGTGACAAATTTAACAAGTGATCTACAACGGTTTTAAAATGATCGAAATCAGTATAATTGCGCCCGATCGCAGATTGTACCCTCGCCGAATCATTCAGCCCTACCGAAAGAATCATCGCATCCGGGACGCGGTTTCTGAGCTCACCACGGTGACGAAACTCATTCTCTAGCCGCTGGGCGACTTGATAAGCACGATCGCCCCTAACCCCCAAATTATAAAGAACGTGCCCAGGAATCTCCGACAACATCCATTGCCGTCGCAGTCGTTCCACCCAGCCCCCGCCCACATTGTCGCCAAAACCGTAGATTAAACTGTCCCCAAACGCCACCAATTTCATGGGATGAGAAGTTATCGGACGCAAGTGACTAAATGAATGGGCTGTGGCTACCTGCATAACAAAACGGTACTCAATGAATAATTGACATATTTACACTATATTTCAATGGGACTCGATCGCCTTCAACCCGATCGCACCTAGACCGTGGATTTACCCGAATTTGTTGGTAAACTAGAATCTAACATCAGATAAGTAGGTAGTCTCATGGCTAAGCGTCCACCCTTTGATTCAACTCAGCTAACCCGTAGGGCAGAAGAGTTGATCAGTGCTGCATCCAACCGTTATCGGATTACGGTACAGGTAGCGAACCGCGCCAAACGTCGTCGCTATGAAGATTTTGACAACAATGACGACCATCAAATGAAACCAGTGATGCGGGCTATATTTGAAATGTCTGACGAATTGACACAGCCGGAAATTATCGGAGACATCTAGCTATTTGGAGAGTTTTGAGGTGCGAGCAATTATTTTGACTCACACCAATTTTTTATGAGGCTGCATAGAATCCGATCCCCCCTAGCCCCCCTTAATAAGGGGGGGACAAGATTCTGATCAAAGTCCCCCTTCCCCCATCCCCCCTTGGGGGGGGCAGGGGGGGGTGGGGGCTAGGGGGGGGTGGGGATTTAGGGGGATCGAAATATGTGCAACTTCACATTAAATTGGTATTACACTCAAAACTTGCTGAAATTATTTTATATTTGAACAAATTATCAAAACCGTGAAGAAATTAAAGCTGGCCTTGAGTTTTTTGTTAATTACCTTAATTGTGGCGATTTTCACGCTTTTGAGTTGGATACTGGAATCGGGCGAACTAAGTCTATCGGCGATGGAACCTTCGGTATTGCGGGCTAATCAATCTGTGTCTGAAGTACGGGTTGCTCAAGAACCGCAGCCGCAACAAGTGAGAGTCCAAGATGCTTGGAAATTTGTCTATCAAAAATTGCCTGATTTCCCCCTCGCCAATAATTACATTTCTAAAGAAACTGGAAAAGTAGACCCCAATAATACTTTAGTCGGACGCTTGATTCGATATCATGTGTTTGTCAAAGGACGGCCACCCAATTATCGCTTTGATTGGAAATTGAGTTTAGCTGATTATTTGGGGGTAACTCCCGATTATTTGGTCGAAAGTGTGTATCCCGGAAACGATGTTTTGCGATCGAATCCCTTGGAAGGCGATCGGGCTGCGATTCAAGGTTTAAATAGAAGTCAGCGGGATGCTTTGGTTCAAGCTTTGGTTGATGTTTTTACAGGGGATTTGGGCTCATCAGACCCCAAAGCACCGGCGGGAGGAAAACCAGAAGGGCGATCGAACTCCCCCACCATACCTCAGCCCCAGCCAGGAGACGCCAAGTTACTAGCACCTTAAAAATTTTTTTCAATGATTAGGTAGAATCATAATTATGCCCCTCTCTTCTCTTCCTCTGTGTTCTCTGCGTTCTCTGCGGTTAAATCATTCCGATACAACCCAATCAAAAATCAAAAATCAAAAATTTCTCCATGGTCGATCGCGTAATTAAGACAGGTGACGGATGGCGTTTGGGATGGAACCCCAACAGCACCGAGTTTCAGGGTTTAGTGGGTGGCGATGGTTGGGCGATCGAACTCACGGAGGCTGAGTTGAACGATTTTTGCCGCCTACTAGCCCAATTAGCCGCCACCATGACTCAAATGGCCAGTGAGTTGATGGAAGAGGAAAAAATCGCGATCGAAGCCGAAAGCGATTTAGTGTGGGTGCAAGTAGAAGGCTATCCCCAAGCTTACAGCGTGCAGTTCATCCTCAGTGCTGGTAGGAGGTGTGAGGGTTTTTGGCCCCCGGCTGCGATACCTGGTTTGACCCAAGCTGCAAAAATTTTAAAAGTTTTTTGATTTTTTTTGACTTTTTTCTGAATTTGATGATATGCTGTTAAAGCTGTCGGGACGTAGCGCAGCTTGGTAGCGCACTACTTTGGGGTAGTAGGGGTCGCAGGTTCAAATCCTGTCGTTCCGATTGTAACAAAACCCGCTCAATGAGCGGGTTTTACTGTTTTTAGAGTTTTTTCCCTTCTATGCAGTTTCTCCCTCTACAATTTTAATTTCCTCAGCCGTCAATTCGTACAACTGATAAACCAGTCGATCTATTTCTTTTTCTAATTCTGTGGTGTCTGCTTTGGGATCGGATTTTTTGGCGGTCAGGATTTGATCGACTATTGATTCAATTCGTATTACAATTTTTTCATTGTCAAATTGAACAGGTAAATTCTTTAAAATTGTTGGTTTAATTTGCGCCAATGTTCTATTCACTTCCATAGATAACAATCTATAGAAATAAGTTAATAATTTTGAGTTTAAAACACCAACCAGCAATTTATTTGAATATTTACCATTACTCGCCATTACATACAATCCATCTGTCGGAAATATTTGATTAACATCTAATCCCAAAATTATTCTGTCTCCAGTAATTACACCAATAATCTTTTCTTGTTTAAGAAATATTTTTTTATTTCTTGGTCGATGCAAAGACCAAAAAGGATGTTTACCTTCCTCAACCTCTTGACAAGTTATCTGCTCCTTAAACGTTTGTAGATAGTTGAGAATATTAGGAATAAGTTGACAAGCGTCGCTTTTTTGTGTATAAATAATTTTCTTACCAACATCTTGAACTAGATATTTTTTGAGATCGCGACCACCTGTAATCGTAGAAAAAATAAAATCTTTTTCCAATAAACATCTGTGAATAATTTGATCGTCAACAATAAAAGCATCTTTAAAATCAGGACTGATGCCTCTTTGAATCTCATCATTATCTACTAACTCAATCAATCTGGTATGTTTATATTTATTAATTATTTTATAACCACTAAGATTTTTTGTAGGAATAGCTTTATTGGGAATATCCTCGAAAAAAGATGTATTGATTTCTGTTAGTAAAATATTAGATAGCTTGTCAGAGCCACCAACAGAATATTCGCCAATCAAAGAAATATTGCTAATGTTAGATGTGAGGAGTATGATACAAGCAGGTCTTGAGACATCTTCAAAAATTGCATCTCCTAAATTCAAAGCTATCTCTAATTGAGATTTATTGAATATTTTTTCGCGTAACTTTTCATTGTCAATTTGATATAAAATCACATCAGGAATAATTTGACATACCAGACCAAATTTTGATTTTAGGGAAAATGTTAAATTAATAAAAAACATAAAAGAATCTACCATCCTAACAACAATGTCAGAATTCATAGCTTTTATATGTTTAAGCTGATTAGGATCTATATTGGCCCCCCAAGGTGGATTCCCAATCACCACATCAAAACCCACAAAATCACCATCATTATTCAGCACTTCAGGAAACTCAAACCGCCATTCAAACGCATTTTCGTAAAGTTTTCCACTTTCTATTTCCTCAATTTCAACTTCTAACTTATCAATCTCATTACTTAACTTAGTGATTTTCTTTTCCCGTGCCTTTTGCTCCGTCGTTGATTCCTGAAATAACAACATTTGATTCTCTAAATTATAACGCTCACCCTCAAGATTTCTCAACTTAGTCTTTTTTGAATCATTACCATAAAGTGTTGTGCGAAAATTTCCCTTAATAGATGAGATTATGCCTTCCATTTCCCGTTTTTGCTCCTTACTTTCAGCATTGCGGTAAGTTTGCACAGCATTTTTGTAACTATCAATATCACACTTGCTTTTCCTTAAAGCTTGTCGCAAATCAACATCCAACGCAAAACGGCTAATCAAGGAATTACCACATTTGATATTGATATTGATATTTGGTAGAGTTTCCAACTCCGTGTAATGACTTTCGGCTTTATAATAAGCATTTTTCAAAAGTTCAATCCATAACCTCAAACGACATATTTTGACAGAGTTTGGGTTAATATCTACACCAAATAAACAATTTTCAATAATCGTCTGTTTTTCGTGAAATAGAGTTTCTTGTATCCGTTGACTTTCCGGGCTTTTGGGATTATACTCAAATAATAATCCATCATCATCGGTGACAACTAACTCATCATTTGCCACCTCAACCTGATAATCTCTTAATGTTTTCCCTTGTTTATCAATCAAAATTTTTAGTTCACTTTTAATCGCGATCGTTTCATTAAGAGCCGAAACTAAAAAATGTCCAGATCCCACAGCCGGATCGCAAATTTTGAGACTATTGATAATCTGATTAGCTTCTTTCTTGTCTTTAATATTGTCGTACAAGTCGTTAATATTTTGGCAATTCCAGCCTTTAATTTCATTAAAATTCTGCACAACGGCTCGGCGAATTGTTTCGCGGCACATATACATAGTAATGAAGCCTGGAGTAAAGAAAGCTCCATCTTTATAACCGTTGATTTTCTCAAAAATTAACCCAAGCACAGAAGCATTAATCAGCCGTTTATTGTCTTCCTTAATTTCTGATGAACCTTCGCTGCTGAAATCGTAAGCATTCAGAAATTCAAATAAATATTCCAAGCCATTAAGTTCGCCTGTGCGCTTTTTCCCGTTGCTATCTTTCAAGACGCTAGATGATAAAATCGGCAGATTCTCATCCCGGAGATTGCTAATAGAAATAGTTAAGTGTTCGAGTTCGGTTAGCTCAAATAATGAACTGTTTAAATAAGGAACCTTGGCGAAAATATTTTGGATACTACTACTTCTTTCCTGTGGTTTGCGCGCCAAAACGCTAAAGAAAAGGCTATTTAGATCGTCATAGTTCTGTACTTTGCTTAAATTCAAAAATGCCAAGGATTTATCGCCATTGTGATATTTAATTAACTGCGCTTCTAATAATTTCAGGAACAGGATGCGATTTACCCAAGTGATTGCTAATTCTAAGCCAACATTAAACAGTCTGTCTTGGTAAGTATCGCCAAACTGTTCTGGTTTTTCGAGTCGGGAGATTTTGTCTAAACTATCAAGTTGCTCCATCGCATTTTCAATCAGTGCACCAATATGGCGGCCTTCTTTTTTCCGCCCGATCAGTTTTTTGCCGCCTGCTTTGGTTTCCGTCAAACCGATGATGTGGAGTAACTCGCTGTAAAATGCTTTATCCAGACTGTTGTTATCATTCGCAAACGGTAATTTCAATAAATGCTCTGGTGAAAGCAGTTTAAATAGTGAAATTAGTTGATTGTCATCTTGCTTTTCGGTATTCCTTAAAGATTGTTCGTAGTCTCGAATATCGAAATGGGTAAAAGTAATCTCGTCTTTGATTGCTTCAATAGCAGGTGCCGCAATTTCTTGATAGAAAAAGTCAGTTTTTTTCCCCGTTAGTCTTCCTGCTTCAAAATCGGTAAATAGCTTTACCAGTTGTTGATTCTGAGCAAAGGATTTTTCAAAAGTACCAGCATCAAAAATGAACCACTCGTAAACATTGGTTGCGACTAAATATTTGATTTCAAGGTTTTTTCCCGAAATGCGATCGCGCAAAAAATAGAGTACCAATTCCTGAAAGGCTTTGCTATTCAGATTGTCAACCTTAAGCATCTCGCCTTTGTTCGTTGGCTTTTTAGATTCCAGAATGACACCAACGCTGTTTTTGGCATCTTTTCCGTTATGAATAACTAGGTCATTACGCCCTTTTGTGTTGATGAAATGATTGGCTCCATAATAAGTCTCACGCAAAAACTGCGCCACCAGATTTTTGTGAAATTCCTCCGATTCTGATTCGTTGATGTGGTCGATTAATCTAATCAGATTGTGTTTAAATTGTTCAAAATCATCCCGATTGGGTTTCACCTTAAGGAATGCTTTATTTAATGCTTTTATCGGCGGTATTTTATTTGGACTCATCTGCTTTTAAATTTAATTTAATATTGACCATTAATATCGATTCCGGTTGCACTCAGCAATGATTGTTGACTGTTGACTGTTGACTGTTGACCGTGAGTCGAAAAACTGAAAATTGCGCTTATATTTGGTGGCCACTTGACCCGATTTTACAATTCCGATGGTAGCGGATGCGATCTAACTTCTGATCTCTGCCGATTGCCCTTCGCTAAAACCGGAACATTTCTTTAAGGCGGTTGCTATATTTTATCCGATACGATCAAATTAATTAATTATAGCAACCAAATAAAATGACGCCCGCAAAAGTTTCCCTTAAGTACAAAAGCACTTCTAGAAAACCTGCGGGCGTCAAAATCAACCAAGCTTAAATCTTAGAACAGACCAAGAGTGAAAGATTTGTCGATGGGGAAAACAGCGCCAATACCCAACCACAGAGTGATTGCTGTTCCCAATAGGAAAACAGTAGTAGCCACAGGGCGGCGGAACGGATTTTGGAACTTGTTAACGTTCTCGATGAACGGAATCAAAATCAAACCCACGGGAACGCCAGCCATGCAAGCAATACCCAACAATTTGTTAGGCAAAACGCGCAGGAGTTGGAACACTGGCCA
This sequence comes from Microcoleus sp., assembly GCF_041354475.1. Taxonomy (NCBI): domain Bacteria; kingdom Bacillati; phylum Cyanobacteriota; class Cyanophyceae; order Oscillatoriales; family Microcoleaceae; genus Microcoleus; species Microcoleus sp. The sequence goes on along the minus strand of NZ_JBGJZU010000013.1, from coordinate 31,733 downwards.
CAAATACCATTCCGGCAGAATTTCTAGCGGAGTAGCAAAAGGATTAGCAGGTTCCCCAACTAAAGCCGGGTCAAGCACAGCCAAACCGACGCACAGAGAAATTGTTCCCATGATTACTACAGGGAAAACATAGAGCAAGTCATTGGGCCAGGCTGGTTCGCCGTAATAGTTGTGGCCCATGCCCTTGGCGAGTTTAGCGCGGAGCGCTGGATCGCTCAAATCCGGTTTTTTGAGAATAGACATAACGACAGTGTTCTCCTTTTGGTTGTTGGCTGTAAATAAATATGATGAGCGATGAATTCTGAATTTTCAACTCAAAACTTAGCGGGGGGCAAAAAAAATATTGCCCCTACAACTCAAAACTTACAACGGGCCTGAGATTCCTTGTTTGCGAATCATCAAGAAGTGAGCCAACATGAATACTGCAATCAGCCAAGGCAACACAAATGTGTGCAAGCTGTAATAGCGGCTTAATGTGCCTTGACCGACGCTGACGCCGCCACGGAGTAACTCAACCATTAAAGAACCGACAAAGGGGATGGCTTCGGGAACGCCGGAAACGATTTTGACGGCCCAGTAACCAATTTGATCCCAAGGTAGCGAATAGCCGGTCACGCCGAAGGAGACGGTGATGACTGCCAAAATTACTCCTGTAACCCAGGTGAGTTCGCGGGGTTTTTTGAAGCCACCGGTCAGGTAAACGCGGAAGATGTGGAGAATCATCATCAGCACCATCATGCTGGCGGACCAGCGATGGATGGAACGAATCAGCCAACCAAAGCTGACTTCATTCATGATGTATTGGACGGATGAAAAAGCTTCTGCTACCGTGGGACGGTAATAGAACGTCATGGCGAAGCCCGTGGCAAACTGGATGATGAAACAAACCAGAGTGATTCCGCCCAAGCAGTAGAAGATATTGACGTGGGGGGGTACGTACTTGGTTGTGATGTCGTCGGCGAGCGCTTGAATTTCCAGGCGTTCGTCAAACCACTGGTAGGTTTTTGATTCGGTGATTTGTTTAGAAAACATGGAGCCAGAATTCCTAAAAGAATATTGCTGTGGTTGAGATTAAGGGCAGCAGCCACAAGGATTTTTGTCGCCCCGCGATCGCCAGTAAGCTTTTACTAGCAACTGACTTTGGCTATTTTTAAATTGGGAGCTGACTGAGGCACTCGATGGTGCGGTCGCTGTTAGCGCTGGGAAACGGAGCCCTAGCTTGCTCCCCTTTGCTGGCGTTGCCCGATCGAATTCCTGACTATGATAAAAAATGTAACATAATAGCCGTGCAGATTTCACGGAGCGATCGCTTTTGCTTGGGTCTCAAACACCATTTTTCCGAAGCTCCATATCTCTCCCAAGCTGGCATATCGCCATGAGCCTAGCTACACAATAGAATCTGATACAGTGAGCGGACTCAGGTTTCTAAATTTTCATATTTTTGATAAAACTTCACTTAATCTGGGTTAAATGTCAACTTTAACTAATTTTTGGTGCGCGACTGCCACAGGCCTGATGCTGTTTAGGGTTTTGGCGAAAACCAGGTTGGTTCAGGTAATTAGCTGATTTGAGATTAAGGAAGAGAACGACAAACCGGCTTGTTTTCCGTTGAGTGCCTCCTGGACTGGCTGGATGACTTTTGCCTTCCCAGAGTTCAAGTTGAATGTGCAAAAGCTCAAAAACGTACAAACTTAAAATACAACAGATACCAATCTACCCATATTTTACGGAACAATGATGCACAGACGAGTTTTCCAGATCGCAATTTTACTTGTCCTCCAATGGGTTATGGTTTTGGGTTCTTGGGCCGAGCCGGCGATGGCGCTGACTGATGAACAGAAGCTATTGAACGAAGCTTGGCGAATTGTCAACCGCTCTTATGTGGACGATACCTTCAATCATCGCAACTGGAGGTCGATTCGCGAACAGACTATCAAGACCCCCCTGAGCGATCGAGAACAAACCTATACAGCGATTCAGGATATGCTGGCTAATCTGGATGACCCCTTCACTCGACTGCTGAAACCAGAACAGTACCGCAGTTTGCAGGTCAATACTTCTGGGGAACTGACTGGTGTGGGGCTACAAATTGCGATCGACCCCCAGACTAACACTCTGACAGTGATTGCTCCGATTGCCGGTTCACCAGCCGATAAAGCTGGTATCCAACCCCTCGATCGCATTTTGAAAATTGACGGCACTCCCACCTCAGAATTGAGTCTAGACGAAGCCGCCACTAAAATGCGCGGCCGCGCCGGCACTGCTGTCACCCTCACCTTGGGGCGCGAAGGTAGGGAATCTCCACAGGATATTGAGTTAGTGCGCGATCGCATTGCTCTCAATCCGGTATATGCCGAGTTGCAGTCTGGGCCGGAAAATTTACCCGTGGGCTACATTCGCCTCAGTCAATTCAGCGCTAACGCCACTGCTGAAGTCAGTAATGCGATCGACCGACTCGAAAAACAAGGAGCCGCCGCCTACATTCTCGACCTGCGGAACAACCCAGGGGGACTGCTACAATCCGGGATTGAAATTGCCCGGTTGTGGATCGATTCCGGCACCATTGTCTACACAGTGAATCGACAAGGTGTTCTCGGCAGTTTTGATGCCTATGGACAGGCGCTAACAGGCGATCCCCTGATTGTTTTGGTAAACAAGGGAACTGCCAGTGCTAGCGAAATTTTGGCTGGTGCGCTGCAAGATAATGGCAGAGCTAAACTGGTGGGTGAAAAGACCTTTGGTAAAGGGCTGATTCAGTCGCTGTTTGATTTGTCAGATGGTTCGGGATTGGCTGTGACTGTGGCGAAATACCAGACGCCCAATCACACGGATATTCACAAAATGGGGATTGCGCCCGATCGGGTAGTACCTAGCGAGTCGATGACGCGGGATCAAATTGGCACTGAGAGCGACTTGCAATATCAAGCTGCACTCCAACTGCTGAAGCAAAAAACCGTAATGGCGAAGTCAGCTTGAAACCCAAGTTTTAAGTTTTGAGCTAGTACCTAGACCCGCCTTTGAGTTGTTCGACGGACTGTCAACCGTCAACAATCATGGTCGAGTGCAACCGGAATCGAAATCTAGCAAGCAGACTCTTAAGAAATTGTCAATGGCTGAAGATATCTTTGCGACCTTCTTGCTTCTGCCCTCGGACTTCTTCCTTAAGGTTGTTGAGTTGGCTCCTCGGCGTCGGGTGCCTCCGATTCCTGCAAAATCACTGGTTGCTGCTGGGGGTCAACCCGATTGCTTTGCTCTTGCATCACTGTTTTAGCCAGACTGGGATCGAAGTAGCGATTAAAGTCCGATCGCGACTGATTCACTCTCTTTTCGGTAATATTGACTTCAGCTTGGATTTCCTGCAATTTTTCTTGTACTGCCCGGTAGTGAGGCCAAAGCTGAATCAAAGCAGAAGTTGCACAAACTGAAAGTACCATGTTGACTGCTAACTTCACTCCTGCTTCCGCCGCGAGGGTTTGGTGAGGGTAAGAACGCGGGCGGCTGCTAGTACCTGCTGCAACGCGAGGGGAGTTTTTGACAGGACGTAGTGGGGTAACGGTAGGTTTAATCGCTTGCATAATTTTGTTTACCAAAAAAAAGGGTCTAAAGCCCCGTCCTTCTAGGACGGCTTTCAATTTTATTGATGTTGAGCTAGAATAATTATATCCAACACCATAACGTAAAATGCTGGTATTTGAAGCAAAGCTTGAAGGCGAAAAGCATCAGTATGAAAAGCTTGATGAAGCGATTCGTACTGCGCGTTTTGTCCGCAATTCTTGCATCAGATACTGGATAGACAATCAGGGGATTGGGCGGTATGAACTGAGCGCTTATTGCAAGGTTCTTGCCAAGGAATTTCCTTGGGCCAGTCAGCTCAACTCTATGGCTCGTCAAGCTTCTGCTGAACGAGCTTGGTCTGCTATTGCTCGGTTCTACGACAACTGCAAAAAGAAAGCAGCAAAGAAAGGTTTTCCATGTTTTAAAAAGCATCAAACACATGGTTCTGTTGAGTACAAGACCTGTGGCTGGAAGCTGTCGGAGGACAGGAGAACAATCACCTTCACTGATGGTTTTAAAGCTGGAAGTTTCAAGATGTGGGGAACTCGTGCTCTGCACTTTTATCAGTTGGAACAGATTAAGCGAGTTCGGGTTGTTCGTCGTGCTGATGGGTACTACGTTCAGTTTTGTCTTGATGTCGAGCGAGTTGAGAAGAGAGAACCAGCGGGTAAAACTATTGGGCTGGATGTTGGGTTGAATCACTTCTACACCGACTCGGATGGACATACAATTGACAATCCCAGGCATCTCAGGAAGTCTGAAAAAGCGCTCAAACGGCTCGGTCGAAGGCTTTCTCGAACTCAAAAAGGAGCGATTAACCGAACCAAAGCGAGAAACCGATTGAGCAGAAAACACCTCAAGGTAAGTAGGCAGCGTCAAGATTTTGCTGTGAAATTGGCAAGATGCGTAGTCCAGTCTAACGACTTGGTTGCCTATGAGGACTTGCAGGTGCGAAACATGGTTAAGAATCGGAAACTTGCTAAGTCGATTTCTGATGCGGCGTGGTCGGCTTTCCGGAGTTGGTTGGAATATTTTGGCAAGGTATTTGGTGTAGCAACAGTTGCTGTTCCACCGCACTACACCAGCCAGATTTGTTCTAAGTGTGGGAAAGTTGTCAAGAAGTCTTTGAGTACAAGAACTCATAAATGTTCTCATTGTGGGTTGGTTTTAGACCGGGACTGGAACGCCGCTCGTAACATACTGGAACTTGCACTTCGTACCGTGGGGCACACGGGAACGCTTAACGCCTCTGGAGACATCGACAAGAGCTTGGGTGAAGAAATTCCTCCAAGTAAGCCGAGTCGGGGAAAGAGGAAGCCCAAAGAGTGATCTTTGGAATCACCGTGGCTTTAGCCCGGTGAGGATGTCAAAGATGTCTGATAGTGACGTTTTCAAGCTGCTAGTTCCAGAAAACTTTTAGTTGAATCCACACCTATCCTGGTTTGTCAAGGTGATACCAGCTAAAATTTTTGAGACAGAAGGACACCTGGGGACAGATTTTTGATATAAAAATCCCTGCCCTTGCAGTTTTGTCTTGCTGACAACAAACAATCTACTCCACTGTGGCAGCAATTGTCTGCACTCTCAAGATTTAACTGCTGAGGCAGGTACTTTGGCGATTCTCGCTAGTGTCTGTGAACTACTTGTAAAGTTCAGTAGACAGCCGGAAAGCCAAGATTCCAGGAATCAAAGCAATTACGAGGGCGACGTAGACTTGGGTATCTGTTAAAGACATATTGGCAAAACTCCTTTTCACGGACACGAGCTTTCACTAATTTCCGGCAAATTGGCGCTTTTGGGAATCACTTGTAACAACTCGAAATATAAAATACTGTCAGGACTTCTCAAGATGGAACGCAGAAGGAGGGCGATCGGGTGTCGCAGAGTTACCAAATTAGGTTAAGATAAGTGAAGGTGACACTAATTCTCGACAGAGCAGGTGATTAACGCTGAGCTCTACCATTGCAAATTTTAGGTGCACAACATAGTTAATGCTAGATCAATTTATCGAATCTTCTCCGAATCTAGGAGTTGACACCTTTTTATTATTGTTAGTTTTGGTGGCTTTGGAGGCTGTGCTTTCGGCTGACAACGCGATCGCCCTGGCATCTATTTCTAAAGGTTTGGAAGAACCAAAGCAACAGCAACAGGCTCTCAATTTCGGTTTGATAATTGCTTTCGTACTGCGAATTTCACTGATTTTAACCGCTACTTGGGTGATCCAATACTGGCAGTTTGAACTGCTGGGTGCTCTGTACCTACTGTGGCTGGTTTGGCAGCACTTCGCCTCAGATGCTGACTCCGATGGAGAACATCACGGGCCCAAATTTTCGTCTGTTTGGCAAGCAATTCCCATGATTGCTTTTACGGATTTAGCATTTTCTTTGGATAGCGTCACTACTGCGATCGCAGTTTCCGATAACACGGTGATTGTTGTCACGGGCGCTACCATTGGCATTATTGCTCTGCGATTCATGGCTGGATTGTTCATCCGCTGGCTGGATGAATACGTTCACCTGGAAAGTGCAGGCTACATCACAGTCGGGTTCGTGGGAATGAGGTTGTTGGTGAAAGTAATTAATCCAGATTTAGTTCCTCCCCAATGGCTGGTAGTTTCATGTATCGCCTTGATGTTTGTGTGGGGTTTTTCTAAACGCACTCCAGAGTCGAAGGAGATTACAGAGTCCTTAGAATCTGCATTTAAGCAGGACTCGGAAGAGCAAGTCAAGGAGCAGGAAGCACAGAAGTCGGAAATTTGAGATACTTTTATTTTAATATTGACTTTTGTTTCAACATAAATTAGATCGATCTTTTGCTAAAGGTCGATCTATTTTTTGTGTATAAATTCGCCCCGTGAATACCGAGATAGCCGACTGCTTAAACAAGTCTAGTATAGCAATCGCCAAGCCTGTTAAGGCGATCGCTAGATCTCACAGCCAATGTTATTTCAAAGACATATTTAAATCACTCTATGTGTTACTCTCTAAAACAACTTTGAGGATTCAGCCTTCTTGTCCGGCCTTGTATCTTTAAGATCGAGAAAAAACCTATGTATCGATTCCAGATTATTGGACACACGCAAACTGGCGCATCCATCGGTATCGTCGGTTCTACTCCCGAATTAGGACTGTGGGATATCACCAAATGCCTACGACTGAATACCAGTGCCGATCGCTATCCTTTATGGTACACAGATATAGACATTCAGCCTGCTCTCGATTTAGGCGATCGCCAGAAAATAGAATATAAGTACGTGTATATTGATGCCAATGGTATCGCAGCATGGGAAGGATTCGGTTTTAATCGCTGGATACCGATCGACCCAGACCAAAAATCCAGCAAAATAATCGTAGACGATGGCGCATTTGGTTATTTCCAGCCTTATCCATTCGGATACTATGAGGAACCCGTTGTCAAGATACCCTCACACAAAAAGTCTGAAGGTTTAAAAATTGCAGTGATTGGTAGTTCCGTCGCCAAGGGTCAAAAAGCCTGGATGTTGAAAGGTTGGGCTTCCCAGTTGGCAGAGTCTTTGCAGGAAAAATACGGACACCAACTAATCAATTTGTCAGAAGCGGGGGCCAATGTCAGCAAAACGATCGCCCGTTTTCCCTCAGTCGTCGCCCCAGAACAACCAGATGTGGTGATTATTGCCCTGTCCCTGGGTAACGAAGGGTTAGCCTACTGTCGCCCCCACGAACGACGGGGCGCGCAACGCAGGTTTGAAAGTGGTTTGCAGCAGTTGGTGAAAATGACGCGGGCACTGGGAGCACGGCCGATGCTGGGCGGGGTATATCCCCACGGCAATTATAACTCTGAACACTACTGGCTGTTGCGAGATACTCACCAGCGGATGCTGAATTGGGGTGTTCCGGTGCTGGATTGGTTGGGAGTGTTGGATGATGGAGAGGGACGCTGGAAACAGGGGATATCTTTCGACCCGTCTCACCCAAACACGATCGGTCATAAGCTGATGTATGAGACGATCGATCTTAACTTGTTCGCGATCGACAAAGACGAATTGGTAAGAGAAAAACAATACTTTGCCCAACCGAAAACAGTTCCAGTTTTCCTTGACAATGCGGGTTTTCAAGTCACTGCTTGTCTGGAAGAACAGAGTTTGCGGATCGTCAATTCATCACTAAACAATTACACGATCGCTCCCTATTGGCAAGCAATCCAAACTGCATTGCAACGCCAAGCAGGATTGATACCAGGAATCTATATTGCCAAGAATGTCAAGTCAGGGACGCTTCCTTTCTTTGCAGTTCAGGAAAATGGGACGATCGAAACTACAGTAGAAATTCCCCCTGGCGCTGATGTGGAATACACTTCCGCTTTCAATCTTTTTGCACCGAACAACTCACAACTGTTGTTCTATGACGGGCATTTGGGAATTTTGAAATTAGACGATCGCCACCTTTGGATTATCAACGAATCAGACAAAGAATACAACATTCAACCGATGTGGAAGGAAGTTCGTCATGTACTGAAAGCTATGCCATCGGGTGTCTATGATGATCCGCTGAATCCCGACGCCCCTTTTCGCACCATGATGATTGGCGACGGGCTCGAAAGTCGGGTGAAAGCACCGCCTAAGTCCGCTGTGTTGTTTCAATATAAATGTCAATTATCGGAGATCAGCCGTGTGGCGATTTTGCCACTTGGCGATCGATGTGCAGTGCGGATGATGCTGTATAAAATGGAGTACGACGGCCCGGCTTTTCCCTTCGATTTGACTCGCACTACCAATATTGGAGATGTTGCTGATGCGATCGAAAACGGTTTTTATGATATGTGGAATCCGGCTTTTCTCCACTACAGTGCCCAAGCGGGCAGAATCTATCATAGCAAGTGGTCTGGTCTTTCTTTTGCCCATGAAGTTGAAGAGACAGACGATCCGGTTAACGATATGTCTCCGGTATTTGAACGAATGCGCGATCGATATACGGCACGTTCTGCGCGGTTTTGGTACGCACTTAAACATTGCGACAAGGTGCTGTTTGTCCGCACTGGTATTGCCGATCGCAATGGGGCGATCGATCTTATCCATAAACTAGAATACAAATGTCAGGGGAAACCTTTTCAATTGATGCTGCTTTCTCCCCAATCTTCCGATGAATTTGCGGGTCTTGATAATGTGCTGCATTACAATGTGGAGTTTAATCCCGATCGAATGTATGACGATTTGGGACACTGGATGTACTGTACAGATGTGATGCGAGGGATTTTGGAGTCGATCGGGGTTTCTAGTAAAAACCTGTTTTGGTGTCCACCTAAGATACCGAAAAATAGTTAAGGTCAGACCCACAGTCCGGCAGTCCGGCAGTCCGGCAGTCCGGCAGTCCGGCAGTCCGGCAGTCCGGCAGTCCGGCAGTCCGGCAGTCCGGCAGTCCGGCAGTCCGGCAGTCCGGCAGTCCGGCAGTCCGGCAGTCCGGCAGTCCG